>JAZSRG010000011.1:0-14861 GCA_045538365.1 Clostridia bacterium | reverse complement strand
TTTTCGTTAACTTCTAAAAGTATTGGAATATATTCTATTTGCTTATTTTCTTTTAACCATTTTTGAAACTTTTTCATATATACGTATTTACCCATTGAGCGTTTATACTTTCCTTTGCGCACTAAATTAACAATAAAAATTATTACTCCTAAAACGACAGAAATAATTGCAAATACCGCCGACGCCATTAATAGGTTGTATATTTGTATTTGTTTTTCAAAAACGTTTATACATAAATATCTAATTACAAAAAGCAAAAAAATGCTGCCCCAAAAAGCACTATGCGCAACTGAACTAAATTTAGAAAACTCTAATTCCATTTGTCTAAATTTAAATGCCTTGTTATCAGAATTTAAAAATTCTTTTTCTAATTCGTTTTGTTTTAATTTGTCAAGAGAATAAAATTTTGCTACGAAACTCTCTTTTTCTTTCTTTTCTTCTATAGCAACATTTTCTTGAAGGACAACTTTTTCTCCACTCTTCAACAACGCGCCACAATGAATGCATTTTTCCGCTGTATCACTAACCTTTTTGCCACAATTACTGCAAATAATCAAAGCCATGTATATTGCCCTCCTCAAACATAATTGCCAATTCTTCGCCAGTGAAAGTTCTTGTTGGCGATTCTCCTTCTTGCCCTACGAAATTATTATAAGCGCCTAACGCTGCTTTTGCTTGATGATACTTATAACCATCATCATAACCTCTACCCTGTGTCGCGCTATAACAAGCCTCCCAATCTTCGTTAAAACTATTCTTATACTTAATTAAAACGTACCTATCACCATGTTTCAAAAAAGATACCGAAGTTACTATTTGAATATCACAATAAGGTAGTTGATGATCTTCAAACCATTGTAATGCCTCAACCCCACATTGAAATGCACCTGATGAAACTAATTCGGCTCTCTCGTCCAATGGATTTTCATTTACAAGCCCTAAATCCACAAGTGAAAAGAATCCACACGCTATAATCGCTATAAGTATAATCCATACCATCGTTCTCACAACAACTAAGGGCTTACTGCTTTTTAATTTTAATTCTTCTTCCATAATATCTCCTTTTCTTTTGTTTTGACATTTTGTAAATGTCATTTTAGAGATAATAACATAATATAATTAAAATTGTCAAGCACTAAATGTCATTTTAGGGGGAAATTATGTTTAAAAACAAAGCAAATGGAAGAAACAATATTTGTGGAATTAAAATTGCGATACTCCGAAAAAATTATCAACCCAAAATGTCGCAGAGAATGCTCGCAGATAGATGCCAACTAAACGGCATTGATATTGATAAAAACGCTATTCAGCGCATTGAGAGCGGACAAAGATTTATAACGGATATAGAACTTCTTTGCTTTTGCAAAATTTTTGACGTTTCCGCTGACGAATTATTTTAACGAAAAAAGAGAGAACGCGAAGTTCTCTCTTTTTATTTTTTAAGTTTTATTAGATATAGAAATAAGTTTTTATCGTGATGCTGTCTTCTCTCGAATTTGGGTTTGAGTCCAAGCATAAACTCCTAAAAAACTATTGTATATTATTATATTCCTTCAAAACGTAAGTACCGTTGTCGGTCTTCATGCTAATATATTGCAAATCAAAACCGGTTTCGTTGGTCATCAAAGAGTTAACCCAAAATGCGTGAATTTTGATTTTATCACCCTTTTTCAAATTTAATTTATATACGAAAGTATAAATTTCCGTATCTACTTCGCTTTGCACTTGAACGTCGTTTACGTAAAGATATGCCGTCGAGAAATATCCGCTTACGTTAGTTATAACGTTCATGGTAACTTCGGTATCTCTTGCTGAGGTAAAGTACCAATAGTTGCCCGCTTCACTCAAATTATCTTCCGCTTCGTCGTACGGCACGAATTCCTTGCTTGATGACGAGAACCAATATTCAGTATCAGACGGATTATAGGAATTACATCCAACTGCAAAAATCGTTGCAACGACCAAAATCATTGCTATTACGCCAAATAAAACTCTTTTTTTCATAAAACCCTCCTCGTGAGTTTTACCCACTTGATAAATATAATTTTATATTATCACTCGACCTATTAAAAGTCAATAATTATCAAAAAAAAATAAGTTTTGCGCATAAAAAAACTCGGTTTTAAAACCGAGTTTTAGTATTTTTGAACTAAATTAAACTTTTTCCTTCCCAGTCTTCGTCAGGTTTAATGCCGAAAAGGGCGGTTATTGTGGGCGCAACGTCCAAAATTGAAACGTCTTTTAGTTCTTTGTCTTTAGGAATATTTTTGCCCTTTATAAACAAAGGAATTATCATATCAGTCGCTTCTTCCGTGCCGTGAATTCTATCGTGTCCGCCGTGGTCTGCAGTAACTATTATAACGAAATCGTCGGATAAAACTTCTTGCACTTTTTCCACCATATCCCAACACTTTGCAAGAGAGTCCATATATCTATCACTCATCCAACCGTATCTGTGACCGGAGTCGTCGGGTTCTCCAAGATACAAAAATATGAAGTCTGTATCCGTATTTTTAAGATATTTTAGCGCATCCGCAAATATTTTTTCCGTTGCTACTCTATATCCGTCTTTGTTTGTCTTACCCGCTACGAAATAGGAGTAATCAAGCGTACCCGGGCTTGCAATATCGCGAAGTTGTTCCCACGTGTAGAAAAAGGCGCTCTTTTTGTCATAATTTAAAAGTCTTTCCACAAGTCCCGTAACGGGGCGAACTTGGGGCGCGTACACGTTAGTCGTAGTGCCATGACGATTAGGCTCTACGCTATGAAACATTGATATATGACAAGGAAGGGTTACGGACGGAAAAACAGTCTTTTCACAAAAAGTGTACGACGACTCTTTTATCATTTTTTTAACTTGGGGCATTTCTTTTATAGCGTCCGCGCGCATACCGTCTATTGACACGAGTAAAACCTTCATATTATCTCCTTTTTCAAATTATTTAATTCGGACAGTCGAGCGCCTGTCCCTACAATAAAACTCTTGAAATAACATAAATTATAATATTTAAATTATATCACTCAAAATAACAAAAATCAATGAATTAAACGTTTATTATAAAAAAAGAGAGAACAGAAAGTTCTCTCTTTATACACGTTTGCAAACAACAGTATTATTCTATTGTTTCTTCGTCGGTGGTTTCTTGTATTTCCGTTTGCTCTTGTTTCTTGGGTAAAACCACCCCAAGCGCTACTAAAAGCCCTGCTACTGCTACGGTTATTTCGTTGACGTAAGCCACGTCAACTTTAACTCCAAAACATTGCAAAAGCAATATTATCGTGCCCACAAGGGACATTATTACGTTATAAGGAATCTTTTTCATTTAAAACCTCCTGTTCCTTTTTGCGGACGACCACGCACTTAACGGCGGTGAGTTCGTCCACCTTTTCTTTAATTTCAGCAACGACTTCCAATCTTTCTGTTAACGTTTCTATAGTTTTTTGATACTTGTCTTCCCTTTTTTTACTGTCTTGTAAAAGATAGACGAGCAAAACTACGAAAAGCAACGCCCAAATACCGTTAGTCGCCGCAATTTCCAACAATTTCTCCCACATTTAGTCCTCCTTGCCGTGGAGATAGGAAAGAAGTCTGTCGTAATACAAGCCAAGATAGGTTGTCATTTTAATATCGGACGTAAGTTCTTTTATTGCTTGCTTTTTAGGCAAACTATCAAAGTAATCAAGCGCAATATCGTAACGGGCAAGATAATTTTCCTTTTTCTCGCCACTGTAACCGTATTTTGCTTCGTTAACGGCTTCTTTTTGTTTTGCAGTATTGACGGAGTGCTGAATCTCTGCGCGTTTTTCAGCGTCTCTGACTTCAAGTTTTTCCATATCGTTGTTGTATTCCAAAATTTTGGCGTTTTCTTTGTCGATATCAGACAAAATATCGTCTATCTTTTTCTGCACTTTTTCCGCGTGAGAAATTTGAAGCGCGGATAAATCGTTTTTCAATTCGTTTGAGAGTAACGCTATTTCCAGTTCGTAACCCTTTATCTTTCTTTCGCTCTCACTCTTCGCGCTGTATAAAGCAAATTTTTCTTCTTCCCCTATGCGCTCTTCTTCGTTAACCGCAATACTCGATCTTGCAAGTCCTTGCTTTAACATATCGTCTTTATTTTGCGCCCTTGCGTCTTCAAAACTCTCTTTGATTAAGACTTCGTTTTCTTGCGATTTTGCTTTTTCTCCACTTATTTTTTGTTTTTGATTTTCTATATCAGAGTTCGCTTTGGTATTTAAAGATAATACTTTGTTCGCAAATTCGTCGGCGTAACTCTTTTTAACGTCCTCACGCACCGCCTCTCTATCTACGTTTATCAATTCTTTTCTGTCGTACTTCGTTGCTTCTGGAATATCTACCACTTGAGTTGCGTCCCACTCTTGTTTGAGTTTTTCCAAAGAATCGTACATATATTTCTTTTTATTAGACGGCAAGATATTAGTGTTTAAATCTCCCGAATAATTCGGTTTAACTATATTTACCATTTTCCCTCCTATAAAATACCCGCATTTTTCAATGCGGATATAAGTTTAAAAATTTCGGATTCAAGTTTTATTACCCTTTGCTCTAATTCGTCAAGCAAAACTCTCTCTTGCGTTTTCATATTCACCTCATATCAACCGTGATGACGGGATTGCCTATTCTCTGCACTATACCTACCGTACGGAAATACAAACCGAATTTTTTAAACTTTTTATTTATATTTATAGTCGTTTGCAGTCCGTAACTCAACCTTTTCTCGACAATCTCGTCGTCAAGCATAACGCCGACGATTAAGTCCTTTTCACAAGTAACGTTTATAGATTTTAGCACCTTCTTTTTCTCCGGATACCCAAGGTCCGTCATACCCGTTCGCCAATACATAGTCGCAGGTTTTCCGCACCTTTTGCACGTTTCAAAGTCCATACTTATAATCCTTGCGCGAGATTCTTGTAAGGTCGGCTCAATGCACATCATCAACGCGCTTGAGTTTTCCAAAGTCAAAACGCAAAAACGTTTGATATCGTAGTCCGACATTATATCCACGCAACCGTTTGTAGTGTTAAAAGCAATTATAACGTTGTTGTACAAAAAATCTTCTTTAAGCGAGCCTTCGTCCGAATCCATACTTTTAAGATAGGCGTTTAAGTAATACACACCCTTATAATAAGTGGCAACGGCGTAGTTTCCGCGCCCTGATATATCGCTTGAATCAATCACGGAGGGATAAGGGGAAACGTTTAGTCCGTCGAAAACGTGTAAGCCTTTTTCGGATAAAAACAATATTTTATCTCCGCAAACGCACACCGTTTTTTCGTAAATTCTATCCGTTGACGAATAAACCGTCCTAACGTTAAACTCCGCTTGCTCGCCGTACGCGTACACGCGCTCTATTCCATACTCGCGAAAAACGTATAAATATCCCCCGAAACTCAAAACTTTTTTAAGCGCGCCACCGTAGTTTGCAAAGTTGATAAAACCGCCCGACTCTGCGCTCACCGACCAATCGGCAGGGTTTAAACTTCCCGAAAACCAAAGGGCTATTCCTTCCCCTTTAACGCAGGCGAAGGCTCTTTCGTTGTGTATGCAAATATCCCTTATATCAGGGGCGTTTTCCACCTTTTCAAGGGTATTTTCACTTAATATAAAAAGCCCTTTTTCGCACGCTAATATCATACAGTCGTCATCGTCGAACTTGTATCTAACCGCGGTGTATATCTCCCCCACGTCCCCGTCAATTAGGTCGTAAGTTTGCGATTTGTTTAGAATTGATAAAGAGTAAATCTCGTTATCTACGAGTTGAACTATAAGCCTATCGTCGCGCTTATTTCCCGATTTTTTAAAATAATTGTAATAAAAAATATTTTTTACGTTTTTAGTTGGCTGTGGCAAAACGTAAGTTTGCGCTCCGTCCCATTTTAACTCGGCTTTTACCGTGCCAACTCCTTGTCTTAACTCTCCGTCACCTGCTACGTAGTTATAACAATATTTACTTTGAGATAAATCAATTAGGTTTTCGGCTATGCCCGTCTTAAAACCACCGAAAGCGTTGATTTTAAAGTTTTTTCTTGACGGCGGTGTTATAGTGCTTGGTCTTGCGTACCTTATCATAAATACCCCCTATACGGAAGTCTGCGCTCTTTTTTATCCCTTGACGCTATCCGCATAGCCGTATTAAATTTAGCGTCGTAATTTACGCTTTCATCATACCTTTCCGTCATTAAGGCGTACTCTCCAGCCACACCGTAAGAGAGCGCCCTTTTAGTAATTTGAGCGGGAACGTCCACGCTGTCGCCAAATTTCGCGTCGTCCGGGATAAAAGAGTATTTTATCAAGTATTCTCCGTCTTTTTCCTTTATAGAAAGGCTATTTAACCCCACGGAAAATTTGATTTTCTCTCCCTTTTCGTTTTCTACGCTTTCCACCTTTTGCACCCTTTTTTCTAAAGCGCTAAAACTTATAATACCGTTTATACTCGTCACTTTTTCAGCGTGCATAAAAGGAAGATATTCTTCGGAAATTTCGGATATAACGTTATTAAAGGCGCGTAACAAAAGACCTAACGTTTTGGTGTCGCTCGAGTTTTCGTTTGCAACTGTTTCGTCAATGTCCAACATATTGCAAACCATAATCAAAATTTCTTTTATCTCCATAATTCACCCCATTGCACAATCAATAAGAGAGCGTAATCTTTCTTGCTTTTCACTCTCTTTTTGCGCTCTTAAAATTTCGTTTTGTCTATCCATTTCACGGAGCAATTTTTCCACCCACTCACGACGCGTTGACCGCACTTTCTCTATCGCGCGAGCGTCAAGCGTGTCGTACGGCAATACGACTTGTAAACTGTCTTTTCCGTTTTCGTGATGAACTTCGTATCTTTTTTTGTTTAAATTATAGACGGGGTAATATCCCCCGTCTATTTCTTTAAGTCTATCCGCTATATCAAAAACGTCGTGCGTGATTTTGACCAATCTATCCGCCATTACGCAATGCCCGTAATGCAAGCCTGACCAAAAGGTCTGTCGCAAATAAGATCTGCGTATTTAACGAGAGTTGCGGTGTAAGTTGCTTTGTTTACGTCTTGATGAAGAATTCTGCCTTCTCCGCTCTCAAGCCACTTCCAGTCGCAAAGTTGATGCAACTTAAAGTCGTTGGTGTCAAGCAAATACATAGTGCCTTCGGGTACGAATCTATCTGCAACTACGGGGATACCGTTATATGACACAGCCTTAAATCCGCCGTCAAGGTTCATATAATCGATATTTACTCTCTCCGTCATAAGTTCGTTAAGATAAACTCGTCTAGCGTCTGCGGACGCCACGATAAAGTTAATTGCGCTACCCGCTCTTTCTTCCACCTTGTCAATTGCTTCTTGCATATCGGTTACTGCAAATCCGTTGGATAAAGACTTGGTGTAAGGCACGAGCCAAGAATAATCTTCCTTATTAAGACCGTATAACTTACCCGTTTTTGCAAAGATTGCGCCAAGTCCGGTGAGTTCTTTACCGTAAGAATTTTGTACGGTGATATAATCCCCTGCTGAAAGCAAAGTATTTACGCCCGCGCCACCGTCCACGGTAACGATAGCGTTTTCTCTATCAATGTGAGTAATTCGTCTTCCGTGAACTTTTGCGCCGCCTGCAGGATAAATATCAATAACCATACCTTCCATAAGGTTTCTTACGGAATCAAGTTTAAATTTATTGGGATTGGTATTTTCACTCCAAGCAACTACCGTGCCGAGTTTACCCGTGCCGTCGCCGTAAAGCATACGACCAAAGTTAAATTTGCTTGCGCGAAGCAAACCTTCCATTTCTGCGTTCAAAAGGTTTACGAAAGCGCCAGCAGAGGTTTCTGACGCGCGAATTGCTTTATCGGAAATTGAAATTTTACCGAAAAGGTTTTTAAGTTCCAAGGTAAAGCGTTCGTAATTGTTTCCTGCAGCGTTTGGAAGGTCTCCGTCTTCGTCCCCTGCAGAAATACCGCCGTTCAAACCGAAAGGCACGAGTTTAACGATTTCCTTTCCCCATACGTCGCTTGAAGTTTTTTCAATTGCGTTGTATAAGGGATTAGTCGAAGTGTTAAGTTGTTCGCTAACCACTCCTAGATATAAAGTTTTCAATGCTTCTTCTGCGCTATTTAAAGTTACCATATTTCTCTCCTTTTATTTAGATAATAATTTTTCCGCAAGTTTCATTGCTTCCGTTAAGTTTTTAGGACTTCTCGGTGGCGTTACAAAAGTTTGTCCACCTTCCGCCATAACGGTCGGCGTGTCCGTATTAAGTTCGGCAAGATATTCTGCTATGATTTTATCTCTCACCTTTGGGGACACGAAAATAAATTCTTGCAAAAATTCGTCGTCACGGGACAATTCGTCCGGGGTTTTTCGTTTTTCGAGCAAACGCATATACGCCCCTTCTAAAGCGTTGTTATCCTTTGCAATTTCAGGGTTTTCCATAATGATTTTGCCGATTTCTGAAGTGTATTTTTGCGCGCTGGGAAATTTAGTCAAAAATTCTTCTATTCTCTCTCCCCAACCGTCTTTTTCATAAATCGGACGACTGTTCTCGCCTTCACTGCTTTGAATTAAGGCTTTAAGTCTTTCGTTTTCTTGTCTTAACGCCTCGCACGTGGCTTCAAGTTCGTCTAACGATTGCGCGCGCGCTTTCTCGTTTTCTCTTTCTTTTTCAACCATTTATCTCCTCCTTATTCACCGATAATCGTTCTCGGTGAGCATTTAGGTGAGCGGATATTTTATCACTCTCACCGTTTGATAGAATTTCGGCAATATGCTCTTTTAGGTGCAATTCGTGGTCGTCGTGCTCGCAAATCTCAATCTCCGCCCCTTCTCTCATATCTTTGTTCTCTTTTTGCGCTTTTCGCACGTTGAGCGAGATTAAGTCTTGCGCCGATTCCCACGCGCCGAAACCTAAAAGGTCAAGCACTTTTGCTTTCATACCTTGTGAAATTTTTCCGTCTTCTTCCGTGAGCAAGCCCATTTCAAGCAAACGAAAAACCATTTGACGTCTTTCCGTTAGAGAATCTAAAAGTTCGTTGTCCGTTTCAAACACAAGGTCGTCCGACGCTAAATCCGACGCCTTGAAAGACACCGTTTCCACTTCTCCGCTCTCGCCTGCAATTCTCTTTAAACGTCTGTTTGTAGCAAATTGTTTCATAAGTCTTATGATAAATTTGCCGATTCTTCTCGATGCTTGTCTTAAACTCTCCGCTGAAATTGCCAGTCTTGACTCGTCTTGACGAATAAGTAAATCAAGCGCCACACCACTCATGCCTCTCGTCGGAAGGTCGGAAAATTGCATGATTTCGCTTACACCGCTTATCATGTTGAATTCTTCCAAAAGTTGCTTTTCCTCATACAAAAAGTCGGTAGGAACTTGTCCTTCGTTCAGCATCGTGGGCGGATTGCTACCCTGCCTATAGATTAAAATTTTACCCGGGGATAAACCTTCTTCTTCGAGATTGTCGCAGTCACACGAGCCGTCTTCGACTGCAAGCACACCCATTGCGATACGGTTCATATATTCGTGCTTGCGGTTTTTAACTGCGTTGTACGCTCTCTGTACGGGTATAGTTCTCTCTATAACGCTGACTCCGAAAAAAGAGCCTGCCTGACTTATTGCCACTTGTCTAACGAAAGGAAAACCTCTCGCACCGTCTTCCCCCACGCTGTACGGGATATCTCCTAAATACAAGAGTTCGTCCCCTGCAACGATTATGAGTTGTCCAAACGGATTTTCTTTAGTGGGCGCAACGTATTTTTCAAGTACGATAGCGTAGTCTTGGGTTGTAGCGGACACTTGTTTTAAAATACTTGCGGTATAACCTAATCCACCCAAAGAATTAGCGGTGTCCATGGTAAACAAGTTTACGTTCTCGCCCTTAACCTTTACTCCCCACTTTTCATAAATTTCGTCCACGTGATAAGCCTTTGCGTGTATCAAAGACCTACACGACTCGATATCAGGCGCGCTTAAATTATCGGGGTAAATTTCAAAAGGCGATATCGCGCTAATTTTAACGTCCCCTTCGTAAATTTTCTCCCCGTCTTTTGCGCCCACGACTTTACCAAGATTTTTATCCCACTTAACCTTATAAAAAGCCGTTCCGCAAACTTCACTCCAAAGCGTGCCTTCGGCTAAAATCTTGTCGAGTTCGTTCTCGTCTTCTATGGACAAAAGTATTTTTGTCGCAAGTTTAGCGGAATTGACGTCCTTTTGCTCTCCCGTTAGCGGGCGCACCTTAACTTTACCTTGCACGCGGGAAAGTTTGGAAACCCTTGTTTCAACTATGGGCGCAATATGATTATAGACTTCTCGCTCTTGCCAAAAATAATCTCGACTGCGGTCGTCTATATCCCCTTTGGGAGAAATTTCCGCGTACTGGTTACCTGCAAGATAGTTCATATTAAGTCGCCATTGAAGTTCTAAACTGCGTCTGTCTTCTCGCCTTGACTCAAAGTCCTTCTTGGTTTCCTTAACGATATTTAAAATTTCTTCTCCCGTCATATTATTTCTCCGCTTTTGCCTTTTTTGTTTTAGAAAACTTTGAAGGAATTGATTCAGGGGTTAAAACCGCCCCCATAAGCGCGTACGCTTGTTTTAAACAACTCTCGCAAATATTTAATTGATTACGAGCGTTTCCCCTTTCGTGACACAACGAATAATCCGCGTAGTTTTTGCATCCCCCGATATCACATCTAAGTCTTCTTGTTTGTTTTTTTAGTTCCATTATTCTCTCCTTTTAGTGAACACGTTTTTAGTTCACTCAATAATTTTTCCCGCTCGGCTAAAAGTTCGTCAATACTCATTCCGGAAAACTCGGAAGGAGTGGAGTTGTATTCCAGATAAGTTTTTAGCGCGGCAAGGTCGGGCGGAACGTCTTTTTCGGTAACTCTGCGTTTCGTGAGTTCAACGGCGCCGTTTTCACTCACGCCGTATTCTTCTACGACTTCGGTTGCCCTATACCCCAGAGCCTTTTTTCGGAGAGCCTCTTCCGCCTCTTTCGCTCTCTTTGTCTTTTTCATTTCTCCTCCGATACTACCGTGACCGTAACGCCTTAATAAGCATGCGCTTGTCACGCGCTATTAACGATTCGGTTTTTTGTGTTTGCTCTTTCGGCTGTGGCTTGCTCATAACGTAGTAACGCACTTCGTCTAATGCATGGTCGTCGGCTTTTTTAGGTCGCTCCCCGTCAGAGTAGCGATAACTCTTAATCTCTCGTATAAGATTAACGCAATTTTTGAAGATAAAAATCTTTGTGGGACTCTTAAATAAACTTCTAACCCTTGCAATTCCGCTCCATAAATCTTTGTTAACTTTGGTATTAACCAAAATATCCCTTTCGTAAAAAAGGTCGGCTACGCTTTTCGTGGACGCTAAAGTCCTTTGCTCCGCCGCGCTATCAATTAGAGCGGTAATTCTGCCTTTTTTGTCTGTATGCCAACCCAATTCTTTTGCAATTTGCTTAATTTTGTCCGCGTGATAATCTATATCTCTACCCGCTTCGTAGTGTTCGGCAATAACGTAAACGTTGCCGTCGAAGTCCACCGCGTAAAAGTGCGCGGACAAAGGATTATTTAGTCCGGGGTCGATGGAAATATTATCGTACCAGTCCGTCGGCACACTAAACGGCTCTATAACGTGCGTACTCTCGTCGAATTCAGGATAAACCAGTCCGCTTGACGCTTTAAATTTACCCGATTTTCGAGTTTCTAACTCTTCTTCCGTTAGCAAACTTTCCAATTTCTTTATCTCTTTGGGGTTAAGATAGGGGTTGTCCGACCAATCCATCGTTTCGTACCAAATATCGGGGTTTTCGGCAAGATAAATTTCGTCGTACACCCAGGTCAAGCCTTTTAGTGGCGTCATAGTGCACCAAACGTCCCCTTCTCTGTCCATAACTCTCATCATACACTCGTCGTAAACGTCTTTGTCAGGCTCTTCGTCAAACCAAACGAAATCTAAACTTGCGCCCTGAAACTTCTCTCTCCCTTGGTCCAAACTTTTAAAACCGATTGACGAGAGCCCCCCGAATACGTTTTTTATCACTATGTGGTCAATAACGCCGTACTCGGGCGCGCCCTTTTTGCCTTGCGCCATAACGATTTCTTCTATCCAGTCGGGAGAAAGGTAGGACAGTATCTTCTTTTGGGCTACTTCTCGTTGCACTTCATAAGTTACGGACACCACCCACCCGTCCACTTTTTCACGGTTTTTAATGTACGGATGAATACCGCGAGCGCGCCAAATTGCCTCCACCGCTCCACACTCCGTTTTACCGCTTCTGTTTCCCCCAAAGACGAATCTCACCTTTTTGTCCGTCTTATGGAAAGCAATTTGCTTTTTGTGAATTTTTTCGCGGTTGTATAAAGCGAGCCTAAACTCGCTTTTTCGTCTTCCTAACTCATTGTCAATACTCTTAATTCGACTAATTATTTCATTTATCTGCATACTTTGTTTCCTAATTTAAAGGTTTTACTTTACAATCCACGATAAATCGTTTATAATATTTACGAGGTGGTATTATGAAGAAATTTTCCTTAATCATTTTAGTATTAGTTATCGTGCTCTCCTGCTTTACTTTGTCGGTTAGCGCTGAAACAACGTACGACGTTGCTAACTATATCGAAATCACTAACGATAACACCGTTTTTAGATTTAAAAACGACCATAACTTCGAACTCTTTACCTTAACCAAAGGTTGTTTCGTTAAGCAACTCACCACGTCTGCAAATATGCACGGATGTATAGAAGTTGAATATAACGGATTAAAGGGTTACGTTTTAGAGTCATCTCTTATTTCTGAAACCACGTCTAAAATTGAAACCACCGAAGGTATCGTAGATATCAACAATATCCCAACCGATCTTCCCGCAGGTATGCTTATAAGACCTTATCACAAACCGCTTACGGTGACTGTGAACAATCCCGTTAATCTTGCAACCTACCCCGGGGACTATCCCGATTCAACCGCTGTTGCAAAGAACGACTCTTTGATAGTTTTCGGTACTTACACTCGTGACACCAAACTCTATCTCTACGTTCAACACTCTAAAAGCGGAAGCGTAGGCGCAATACTTGCATCGGACACCAACTTTGATATCACCACCGACAAGATTGTTCCGTATTCAAAAACCGAGCAATTCCAACAAGAAGTTAAGCCACAAAAACCGGGCGAACAAGATAACACTCCGTCAGGTACGAACAATACCCCTACTCATTTCAATATCTTGACCGTTTTACTTATTATCGGTATTTGTATCCCCGCTATCTTAATCGTGTTCTTGATTTTCAAACCCGTTAGACCGGAATCCAGCAGATACGCGAGCGAAAATCCTAAAAGATATCAAGACTTCGATGAATTTGACGACTGATAATCACTAACCGCGGACCCCTTTTTGACTATGTCTAAAAGGGGTTCTTCATTATATTCCTTTTCAAACACCTGAGAATTGTATCCTAAGTCGTAAAAGATTTTTGCAAGATTTTCTATGCCCCTTTTTATCATCCTATAAACCGTTCTCTCTGACACCCCTATTTTTTCTGCCATTTCCGCAACGTCTTTATTTTTAATAAATTTCCCTGATAAAACTTCAGCAAGTTCTCTTTGCATACTTTTTAGACCTTCTTCTAACAAAAGTTTTAAGTTGACAAGCCCGTGCATGCGATAGTTTAAAGCAATCATCTTTTCAAAAAGTTCTTCGCTACTCATCCCCTTGTATTCGTGATTGTTTCCAAGCCCGTACATTATAAGAGTGGAACGCACGGCTTCCATACAATGAATCCACCCGGGAATCAACCTATAACTTTTAAGTACGATTTCTGTCCAAATTAATCTTTTTTCCTTATCCAACGTTACCTCCTTACCCGAATCGCGAGGCAATTATAACCCCGACTTTTATATTCGTCAATAACTTTTGACACCCAAAATCGAACAAATGTTCGGTTTTTTATGAATAATTGGACATCTGTCTTTATGCTTGTACAAGGGCTAAAAAGTCCCTTTTTTTGCTTGACTGAACGCAAAAATTATGATATGCGACATAAAAAATAAAAAAAACCATAGTTTATACTATGGTTCGTTACGTTCTCCCTGTATTTATTATTTTGATTTTCCTATACGCCTTTTTCAAACGAGTTAGAGTTTACGACACTTTCACGGAAGGCGCAAAACAAGGTTTTTTGACGATAATCGAAATTATCCCCTTTTTAATAAGCATTTGCGTTTTGATAGAAATTTTCTCTATCAGCGGACTGCAAACCTTAATTTGTGAATTAACCGCCCCAATATTTAATCTCTTCGGCGTACCCAAAGAACTTTTAAACCTTCTTTTGCTCCGCCCCTTTTCAGGAAGCGCAACCACCGCCGTTTTTCAAGAAATTATGACAACTTACGGCGCGGACAGTTATCTTACCCGAGTAGCAGGCACGATTATGGGCAGTTCGGAAACAGTTTTCTACGTTACCGCCATATATTTTTCCAAACTAAAACTCAAAAATTTAGGCGCAACTATTCCCATAAGCCTAATTTGCTCCCTAATCAGCGCAATTCTTGCTTGCGCAATTTGTAAAGTTATATAAAACGTTTATTTAACATTTTTGCGTTATATACGCTATTATTAGTTACTTTAAATTCAAAAAGGCAGATACAAAGTATCTGCCTTTTACTTTTACTGTTTGTTTTTTATTTTCTTACTTGACCGTTACCTAAAATTATATTTTTGTAGGTGGTCAATTCGTTAAGTCCAACGGGACCGCGAGCGTGAAGTTTTTGGGTGGATATTGCAACTTCTGCGCCTAAACCAAACTCGTATCCGTCCGTAAAACGGGTTGATGCGTTTACGTAAACGTTCGCGCTATCT
>JAZSRG010000067.1:0-10154 GCA_045538365.1 Clostridia bacterium | reverse complement strand
GACATGGCTACGATCCGACTTTGGTTTAGAAATAGGAAGTGACGGCACTGTAAATTACGATGCTATTCTTGAAGGTGACGGCAAACTTAATCAAACTGACCAGGATATTACTTTAAATAATAAAGAATTTGCTTCTATCGTAAACGATATAGTGCAAAACGGTGGCAAAACTACGGTAGAGCCGGACGAAGAACAAAAAAATCCTATTTTGCCCGAACTTTCCACCGAAATTACAGACGAAGTTAGGATTTCCGGTCTTCAACCCGTTGAGGTTAAGCAAGACGTTTCAAAAATCAAAGTAACCATAGGCGTAGATCCTAATAAGATTTTAGAGAAAACCGGCGGAGAAATGCCCGAAGAATTAAACGGCGTAATTTCTGAAGGTATGAGTTTTATAACCAAAGAAGTTGCTTTGAAGAAAACGGAAACAGGTTACGAAGTTTGTCTTGAAACGGAAACGGAAAACTTGCAAATCAACGGCAAGGAAATAGAAGTAGTTAATAATTTGCTCCACAGTTTCATAGTTGAAGACGAACACGGAAACGAATCAACGGCGCATGACGAATTACACGATATAATTCATGACGCAGTTGTAAATCTTGTAAATACCTTAGGCGTAACCGATATAACCATGGACGGTTTCGTACTTGGCGCAAATTTAGGAATTTAAATTTTGTTTTGATTTAAGAAGCACACCAAATAACGATTGGTGTGCTTTTCTTTTGTATAAAAGATATATAGTGCTAATCTACGTTTGTAATCGATTATATGCGTTTAACCAAGTACCTTTTTTGAATCGAATAGAGAAGACGATAAATCTAAAGAACCAATCACAAAACATGGCAAACCACACACCGTAAACTTCTAATCCAAGCAGTAGAGCAAAAACGTAACTTAAGCCAACTCTAAACGTCCACATTGAAAACATTGCAATTATCATAGTGTATTTTACGTCACTCGCTGAACGAAAGGCGTTAGAGAGTGGAAAGGCAAGTGGCCATATTGAACATATAAATGCACTGTGTAGATACATTATATTCCTTGCAATAATTGATGATTCGTAAGGGAGATTATACAAAGAAATAATAGGCTCAGCAAATACGCAAAGAATAATTGACACGAAAATTATGCATACGTAGGCAATTGATAATAATTTTTTTGTGTAATATTTGGCTTGTTCTTTTTCTTCAGCGCCAACACATTGACCTATTACCGTATTCATTGAAATACTTATAGCCGTGCCTGAAGCATATTGAATATTACTTAAGGAATTTGCTACTGCGTTAGCCGCTATTTGTATTGTTCCAAATCCGGAAATAAGGCTTTGAGTTAGAACTTTTCCTAATTGAAACATGGCGTTTTCCACCCCGTTTGGAATACCAATAGCACACATTTTTTTAATCAAGTAAAACTGTGGTTTATATTTAAATACGTTGTCGATATGTAATATTTGTTTTTTGCTGTGGGCTATAATGATTGAAATTAAGGCGGAAATTATTCTTGAAAACAAGGTTGCAATTGCAGCACCCGCCGCGCCCATATTGAAAACGTAAATTAAAATTGCGTTTCCACAGATATTTACTAAATTAGCCAACAAAGATATAAGCATCGGCGTTTTGCTGTTGCCTGTAACTCTAAAAATAGCCGAACATGCCGATTGAATAGCCAAGAAAGGATAGGAAAGAGCGGTGAACAAGAAATAAATTTTAGCGCTTTCCATAACGTCGTATTCGATTTTTCCAAAAATTAAGTTAAGTAGGGGTATTCTTAAAAATACGGTTAAGATGGTTAATGCGGTAGACAAGAAAAGGCAAACCCATATTAATTGTTTTGCGGATTCTTTTGCAGACGAAAAATCCTTTTGCCCAATAAGTTGAGCGGTAACGATAGCGCCACCTGAACATAATGCCGTAAATAAATAGGTGAGCAAAAGATTTACAGTATCTACGAGCGAAACCCCTGATACTGCGGCCTCTCCTGCGCTTGAAACCATTATAGAGTCGAACGTTCCCGTCATTATGATTAGGAGTTGTTCAATAATCAAAGGAGTGATAATCATTATTAAACTCTTTTTAGAGAAGAGCATGTTTTCGCTTGGCTTTTTCATGATATTAATTATAACAAAAAGATATCTTACGTGTTAAATATTACAATAAAAAAACTTGCATAAAAGATAGATTTTTGATATTATATAATAAAGGTGAAATATGTTTTTTGAAGTTGACTTTACGATATACGAAAATTTTAAATATCCAATACACGAACACGAGCATTATGAAATAATTGTTTACACAAAAGGTTCTGGGGAAGTGTTTGTTAATGGAAAAGTGAACAAAATCAAAGAAGGAAACATTTTAATAGTTCCTCCTTTTGTGAAACACGGGTCTATATCTGTAAATGGTTTAGAATCTATATACGTTTCAGGAGATTTTAGCAATATATTCAATTTTTCTGAACCGATTATAATGCTAAACGAAGGGAACACGGAAGGTGTTACGCTTGCAAAACTAATTTTAAACAATAGATATGGCAAAGAGGAGTATTTGGATTCTTTGATAAAAAGTTTAATTCAATATATTTTGATTAATCTTGTAGTTGACGACGAAATAACAAATGCAGTTAAAAAGATAGTTTTTACTATTTCACAAAACTTTTGTGACAGTGATATAAATTTAAATGATTTATTAAATCAAAGCGGATACGCAGAAGACTATATTCGCGCACATTTTAAGAGGGTAACGGGGAAAACGCCCAATGCGTTTTTAACAGAAATGAGAATAAATCACGCAAAGAAAATGATAAAGATATATAAAAATGCATTGTCTTTATCTGACGTTAGTTTAATTTGTGGTTATACTGATTACGTTTATTTTTCGCGTAAATTTAGAGAAGTTGAAGGAGTTTCGCCTAAGGAATTTAAAAATAAAGTTTTGTCTTAAAAAGTAAAACCGCTCGAAATTAATCGAGCGGTTTTTTGTGTGGTTATTTTCTATTTAAACGTAGGTCGTCACCCGTAATTCGTTTAGCGTAAGTGTATTTTTTATGGAAAAGTCTTGAAAATACACGTTCTCCGTAACGTTCTAAAAGATTGTTTGCGTTTAAGTTTGTCGAAAATATCGTATGTAATCCGTGCTCCATTCTAAAAGATATGACGGAGTAAAGATAGTCGATACTTACGTTTTTGCGCATGGGCTCTGTGCCAAGGTCGTCTATTATTAAGAGTTCGGCGGAGAGTAGGTCGTCCATATAGTTGTTTCTCTCGTTTACCGGAGCGGTGTGGTACTTTAATACAAGGTCGTTAAACTCAAATGCGGTAACGTATAAAACGGAAAAACCTTTTTCCATAATTTCGTTTGCAACCGCGCTTATAAGATAACTTTTACCAACTCCAGTTGGGCCGGAGAGCAAGATGTTGCGATATTTAGTTTTAGGGAATTTTTGGCAAAAGGTTTTCATGGTGTTATAGAGCCCAACCATGCTTTTTTCTTGTTTTGTGCCACTAAAAATGTCCTGAGTATTATCGGAAAAGCGGAAATCGAGAGCACCTGACATGCCACAACTTGATTTCAAATTCTCAATTAGTCTTTGTTTTACGCACTTACAAAGTTTACCGTTTTCGGTGTAACCCGTATCTTTGCATAGTTTACAACGATACTTTGGAGTAAAGTCGTTTTCTTTGTATCCTAACGTAGAAAGAATAGATTTGTATCTTTTAGTAGTTTTTGCGATTTGTTCTTTAATTTCAGAGGAATCTTTTCCGTACGCTTCAAGACGGGCTAAAGTGAAATTAAGTTTCTCTAATTCTTGTTCGACAACTCTAAACTCTTCGTTTTTTCGAGCATCGTTTAGTTTTTCTTCAATAATAAGTTTTTCGCTGATTTGATACTCTTTATATTCGGATATGATTTTTTTAATTATTTCCTTTCTCATTTAAATCTCCGTTGTATCAAAACTGTCGTCGTTGAAAAATGCGTCTAATTCTTCGTTTGAATACGTTCTCGTGATATAATCTTTTGGCGCAACTTTGTTGTTCGTTGCAGGGGATTGTTGTAAGGCTTTAGCGTCTTCTATAGTTGTAATTTTTTCTGCGTTCCACTTGCTGAGTATTTTGTTTATATAGGGAAGTGGTAACGCGGTGTTAACGGCAAGGGAAGCCGCGTATATTATCATATCGTCACTAAATCCCCAAATAGTTGACCATGTGTTGTAGTAATCTCTGTCCGCGCTCATAACTGAACGACTGCAACCTGCTGATTCAAGAATTTTGGATATAATTCCGTCGTTTTCAAGCAAGTGGTCAAGATATCTATTGATGCTTTCGGTTGATACGAGTCCAAGTTTGTAAAACTTATTTATTGCGTGGTTTACACCTTCTAACGTTTTTATATTTCTTCTAAAGCAGTATTGTGCCACCGTAGTTATAGATAATTCGTCAAAACCGCGTTGAACCCAAGGATTTATGTAACTTTCAACAATATAATCAAGGGCTTCGTAGTAAACGCCGATAATTTTGGTAACGTTACGAGCGATAGTGAAAAGCATTTCACGATGCGCTTTATACTCTTGCATTTCGCGAGTAGAGTAGAGATTTAATCTGTAATATTGATCAAGAAGGCTGTCGAGTTTTTTCATACCGCCTTTCTTTTTGCATTGATTAGCGGCGAAAAGTATAGCGTTATACTCAAAGCCCCAACTTTTTGTCCATTTGAGATAATATTCTCTATCTTCAAGGTCACCCGTGATTTTTTTGCCGAGAGCGGAGAGTATGGCTTTAATGTTTTCTGACGTTGATTCGTATTCTAAAAGTTTGTTCTCCACGTCGTCACAAGTTTTAACGCCACCGTTAGCCCAATCTTTTGCAACTGCAATAATGTACGGATATCTAATATCAACGCCTTTTAAATTAACGCAATATTGAATAATCATAAGCATTGCTTCGGGTTGAATGTGTCTGCTCTCAATAAGATTATAATATTCGTTATATTCGTTTGGCGTAATCATACGAGTAGGGAATAACTGTTGAAGAGCGACGTTGAAGTCAGCGTACTTTTCGGGTTTGTATTTTTTGGGTGGAGCGATTGACGTTTTAACGGGTAAATATCTGATTTCTAAAGGTGTTTTTGAAGTTAGGGTTACTAAACCTTGTTCACTCCAATATTCGTAAGCGTTTACGATATCGTCGACTGATAAATTGAGGGAGGCGGCCATGGAATCTAAAGAATTATCACTATTTGACGGATTAGAGCAAAGGTATAGACCGTATATGTAAACGCGTACGGCATTTTCTGGCGCGTACGGCAAATACTCGTTTACGAATAGGTTGTCCACAAAAGTGTAATTATCTATAAAATATTCATTTGTAAATCTACAAAAAGGCATAACGTACTCCTTCGTTTTTTGCGTGACGATTGAATACGAATTATAACATAAAAAAAAATTTTTTGAAACAAAAACTTTTAAAAACTTTTAAAAAATCTATATCTTGTGGTAAACAATTTTTTTTCGCCTATTTTATTAAATTAAGGAAAGTATTTTACTAATTATAACGGACGGATTTTCTTTTGAGTTTTCTTTAACGTTTGGTGTTAAAATTAAGCCGTCTATCGTGGTTTTTAAATTATCTACGTTAAGCGCGTCGTCGTCAATGACCGCGTAGGTCGGTGAGCCAATCATTTGTTCGGCGTTTTTAATTTGGTCACCCCTTGATGCGCTCTTTGATAAAGGAATAAGAATAGCCTTTTTGTTTAGCGCGTTAAGTTCTGCAATCGTTGTTGCGCCTGCTCGGGATACGACAACGTCGGATACCTTGTATAATTTCCCCATATCGTTTGAAAATTCCATTTGTAAATATCCGTTTGCCAATACTTTTTTTGATTTGTTTTTCCCCGTTAAGTGTATCAAATTATATCGTTTGGTAATAGACGGCGCTAAAGAATAAACGACTTCGTTTATATTTTTTGCGCCTGAACTACCGCCAGTTACTAAAATCGTTTTTCGGTTTTCTAAACCCAATTCAGACAAAATACTCTCGCGAGAACGACTTGAAAATAAATCTTCACGCAAGGGTATGCCAACGTTTAATACGTTTGGGGCGGAAAAAGTGTTTTTGAAGTTTGTAAACACGAATTTCGCGTTCTTTGCTACGAGTTTATTTGCAAGACCGATTGATGAATCTGATTCGTGAATACAGTAGGGTATATTTAGTTTTTTTGACGCAAGCACGACGGGGAGAGAAACGTATCCGCCTTTGGAAAAAACAATGCTTGGAGAAAGTGTTCTTAAAACTTTTTTACAGTCATTTATATATGACTTTAAAACGAAAGGAATTTTAATGTTTTTCACTAAACTTTCTCTATTAAATTTTACGCATTTAATTGGGACAAAATCTAAATTGTGTTGTTTTGCAATTTCTTCTTCCATACTGTTTGATTCGCCTAAATATGTGATTTTGGTGAAGTGCTTTTTTAGTTCTGGAAGAAGGGCAATATTGGGGATGATGTGACCTGCGGTTCCGCCACCGCATAAAACTATACTCTTGGTTTTATTCATAATATATATTATGGTAAATTTTTTAAAAAGTTACGCAAATTTTTCTAAAAACGTATTGCATAAAATATCTTTCCGTGATAATATATGCACAAGAAATAATGCTAAATAAAAAACTTTGTTTTTTAGCGTTATTTTTAAGATTAAAAGCGGTAGTTAGGTGAATTAATGGAAGTATTTCATCAATATTATTTAACGTTTGCAAATATGGATTTTTTAACGGCGGTTATTCTCGTTTTGGGACTTGTTTGCGTTATTGCGGAGATATCTCAACCGGGGTTTGTCGCTCTTGGAGTTAGTGGCTCTATCTTGTTGGTTGCAGGCGTCCTTTTAAGACTTTTTTCTTTGTCAAAGGGAGAAGAATTATTTGCGGTTATGTTTTCGCTAATTGCAACGATTATGATAATTATTTTAATTTCCTTCGTGATTATCGTAAGACTTTTACGTTATTCTTGGCTTAAATATATGCCTGACGTTTCGGACGAATCAAGGGAAGAAACTGATAAAAGATATAGTGATTTGCTTGGAGTTGAAGGAATTGCAACGTCCTCTCTTCGTCCTGTAGGCACAGCCGTTTTGTGTGGCGCGGAATACACGGTTTTGGCGGAAGGCTTTTTTATAAATCGTGGCGAGAAAATAAAAGTTTCAAAAATTGAAAACGGAAATATTATAGTTAGAAAAATCAAATAGGTAACGAAAATGGAAAAGATACTAAAAAAGAAAAAACAAACTGCTTACGAGCGTCACGAAAACGTTATACCAAACTTTGAGTTTTTGCTTAAAGACGAAATTCAAAAAGAAGGGAAGTCTCCTAAAATTTTGAGGAAACTTTTTAAGTGCAATATCAAAAACATGATAGTATGGTTTATCTCCGAGATAATTAAGACGTTACCCGTTTGGATATTGCCAATTCTTACAAGTGAAGTGATAAATTTAGTGTCCACTCCGCCGTTTGATGCGAGCACGATATGGACACTCGTTTTATATGCAGGGATAATTGTATTATTATACCTTGAAAACGTTCCATCCACCATTTGGCACAATAGAATTGCTGATAAGATGATAAGGAATACGGGGGCAGGACTAAAACGAATTGTAGTCAGAAAACTTCAAAAATTATCTATAACTTATCACAAAGAAATGGAAACGGGTAAAATTCAAGCCAAGTTCTTGAAGGATATGGATGCAATTGATAATTTTAACCGCAATTTATTATATAGTTTCTTGCCTGCAATTTTAGGCGTACTTATTGCGTTGGGAATTACTTTGTATAGAAGCCCGTGGGTTGCGTTGTTCTTTTTGCTTATCGTACCGCTAAATATCGTGGTTACAATGTTGTTTAGAAAAAGATTGAGAAAAAATTCTCACGATTTGCGTGTTGAAAACGAGAATTTATCGGCAAAACTAACCACTATGCTTGAAATGATACCCGTAACCAAGGCGCACGGACTTGAAAATAAAGAAATGTCCCAACTTGACGTAAGCATCAATAAAGTTACTAAAAAAGGCTTGATTGCCGATCATGCAACGGCAGTTTTCGGCTCGTGGGTATGGGTAATAAATAGCATATTTGCCGCGCTTTGTTTGATTTTTTGCGCCTATATGTGTATTATCGGTATTATAACCCCGGGCGATATCGTGCTTTTTCAATCAATGTTTGCAACGATAAACAGTTCAATACTTGGCGTTATAAACTGTTTGCCTATCGTAATATCGGGCTTTGAGTCATTGAATTCTATATCCGAAATTATGCTTTCAACCGATATAGAGAGCGATAAGACTGGCGGTGAAGTGGTGATTGATGGACGAGTAAAATTTGAAAACGTTTCTTATAAATATCCTAATGCAAATGAGTTTGTTATCAAAAACTTTTCGTTGGACGTCAAAGAAGGCGAGTGTATTGCAGTGGTTGGGGCAAGCGGTTCGGGTAAATCTACCATAATGAATCTAATAATAGGCTTTTTGAAACCTACGGAAGGCGCAATTTACATAGATGAAAAGAATATAACCGATTTAGATTTAAGCGAATATAGACAAAATATATCCGTCGTGCCACAAAATAGCATTTTGTTTTCGGGCTCAATCAAGGATAACATTACTTACGGACTAAATAGTTATACAGACGAAGAACTTAATTCCGTCATAGAAATGGCGAACATTGAGGAGTTTTTAAAAGATTTACCTAATGGGATATATTCCGACGTAGGGGAACACGGCGGTAAATTATCGGGTGGACAAAAACAAAGAATTACGATTGCTCGCGCGCTTATAAGAAATCCTAAAATACTTATACTTGACGAAGCAACGTCCGCGCTTGATAATATATCTGAATATCACGTTCAAAAAGCAATTTCGCACTTGATAAAAAACAGGACCACCTTTATAGTAGCGCACCGCTTGTCAACTATTCGTGATGCGGATAGAATAGTGGTTATGAACGAAGGCGAGTGCGTAGAAGTTGGTACTTACGACGAACTTATGGCAAAGCGCGGAAAGTTCTTTGAGTTGAAGTCTTTAAACGATATGAACTTTAAAGAAGCAACGGAAAACTTGGAAAATTAAATAAAAATTTATGATAGTATTATATAATTTGCGAGTTTATATAATACCAAAAGGTTATGAAAGCAGTAGTTAAAACAGGTGAAAAATCTCAAATTATCCAATTAAGTCCGGGGAAAAGCATATATAACGCCCTTATTCAAAACGGACTGTTTTTACCTGCGTCTTGTGGTGGTAACGGCTCGTGCGGAAAATGTAAAGCCAAGTTAATCTCTGCAAACTTTGAAGTTACAACCGATAACAACGGAGAATTTTTGACTTGCAAGTGTTTCCCGAAAGGAGATATGACTATAGAAATTCCTTTTGAAAAAGTAAAGGATATGGATTTTGAGTTTATCTCTAACTTTTCGGGAGATAGGTGCAAAATTTGTCTTGACCTTGGAACGACTACTTTATGCTTTGCGTTTTTAGATGAAGGCGATAAAGTTTTTGCAAAAACTTCTATTTTAAACCCACAGCGTATAATTGGCGCGGACGTTTTAAGTAGAATATCTTATTGCGTGGAAAACGAAGTTGCTTTTGCGCACAAACTTCTTGTTGACGCTATAAACGAAGTCATTTTAGAATTGAAAAGTAGGACAAGTATAAAAGAAATCGAAGAACTCACCGTTTGTGGTAATACAGTAATGACTCATATATTTATGAAGGTAAATCCACAGTCTTTAGGTGTTGCGCCTTTTAAATCTGTTTTTAGTGACAAAGTTGTTTGTCGTGGTGAAGAATTAGGTATAATTGCCAAAAGAACCGTAGTTTTTCCAACGTTTAGCGCATTTATTGGCGGAGATATCGTGTCGGGAGTTGGCTTTTTACAACTTGGGGAAAAGGATAAAAACGAGTTATTTATAGACGTTGGAACAAACGGAGAAATGGTACTGTTTGCAAAGGGCAAATTTTATTGCGCTTCAACTTCGGCAGGACCTGCGTTTGAAGGTGGAAAAATTTCGTGTGGAATAGGCGGAGTTTCGGGCGCTATTTGTAAAGTTTACCCAAAATCTTCCTTTTGGGAATATAAGACAAGTCGGAGGCCAAGCGGTCTTAGGAAGACAAGG
>JAZSRG010000200.1:0-3169 GCA_045538365.1 Clostridia bacterium | reverse complement strand
GATTGTGTACTGACTATAAGTCGGAGTATATATACACTTCGCGCCGATTATGGGGGATATATATCGCTGCTAAAATCTAATAGCCTTAATGCAAAGGTATTTCATCGCTTTTTTCTTTGAGTAAGCCCGCCCTTTCAAATTGCAACTTAATTGCCGATTTGAGTTTTAAAAATTCCGCGCCTAAAATAGCCTCACGCGCTACTATAACTACGTGATAACCGTCTTTAAGATTTGGGATAATTTCTCGAACGGATTCTCTCAATCTTCTTTTAACTAAATTGCGCGTAACGCTTCCACCAATTTTTTTGGACACCGAAAAACCGATAAGAAGTCTGCCTCTCGCTTCGGTGTATAACAAAACGCTGTACGCTCCGCCTACGCTTTTGCCTTTTCGGTAAATATAATTGAAGGTACGATTATTTTTTAATCTGTTACGCGCGGGCAACATGTCTTATGCAGATAATTGCGCTCTGCCTTTTCTGCGACGACGTGACAAAACGTTACGACCGCTACGGGTTGCCATTCTTGCACGGAAACCGTGTACTTTGTTTCTTTGTCTTTTCTTGGGTTGATAAGTCCTTTTCATCGTTGTATATCCTCTCTTTAATGTAATGCTAATTAAAGCGGAAAAACCGCTATCGTCTAATTATATATAAAAAACAAGTGTTTGTCAATCATTATTGGGAATTTATTCTTTTATAAAACTATTCTATAGGCGGTAAAATGGTAGGAACGTCTTTTAATCTATCTATTATCGCAAAAATTTTAAGTTCGTAACTGCCGTCGTCCAAAACTTTGAGTTTTAAAGTCACTCCTGCTCCCGAGAGTTCCATATAATGAGATAAAAGTTTATTAACGTCCGACGTAAGTAACGCCTTGTAATTGTCGGGTATCATCATTTTATCCCGTACGAGCATTTTCTTTACCCTATCCACTTCTTTCCTTCTCATATCCTTCTCCCGTACGACTTAATTCGTCCCATAAATCCCCTGTATTTTTGGGTACAGTCGTAAATTTTGTGACTTCCCGTTTCCACGTTTTCGGCAAGCAAAGAAAACACTCCGTCGTAGTCGCACATACTCCCGCAAGAAGCGGACAAGGCTATATCGTCACTCTCGGGGATAACCGCCATAGGCTTTTTCCTGAGCAATCTTGCTACATCTTCCACACCCATCATTTCCCGTCTTAAAACCATATCTCCGCGTAAACGGTTTATGATAAGTCCCACTCTATCGAGATTATAAGACGAGAGAAGGGACAAAACTTTGTCCGCGTCGCGAAGTGACGATATTGCCGAATTTACTACGACGTAGGCCTCGCTTGCTGCGGATACAGCGCGGTGAAAACCGCCCGAAATTCCCGCGGGACAGTCTATCAAAACGTAGTCGAAATTCCCAAGGCTATCAACAATGTGGCGAAACTGCGCGCTACCCATTTTTGCGTTCCCAAAGGTGTGCGTGGACGGCAATATATATAAATTAGGTAAATACATATCGGGTATTAAGGCTTGTTTTAGCCTGCATTTACCGTCTAAAACGTCAAAAATATCATAGACTACTTTATTCTCCACCCCCATTAAAACGTCAAGGTTATTTAACCCAACGTCCGCATCTAACATAACCACTCTTTTTCCCCGTTTTGCAAGTTGCACGCCAAGATTAGCGCAAATCGTAGTTTTTCCAACACCGCCCTTTCCCGACGTCAAAACAATCTTTCTCGCCATATTATCCTCCTTGTCGTATTGTAACTTATACGCAAAAGATAATTTTTTGTATTTTTGTCTTTTTAAGGGAAAGATTGACAAAAGAGAAAAATGATTTATCGTATTAAAATCTTAAAAAAAGCCGATAATGTATAATGAACGGCGTTAAGGGTATGTGTCAACGCGCTACCCTTTTAGAATAAAATAATAATATGGGTTAGGTGATTAAAATTGATTAAAAGAGGAGAACTATATTATGCAGATTTAAGTCCCGTGGTGGGTAGTGAACAAGGTGGCGTGCGCCCCGTACTCGTCATACAAAACGACGTTGGGAATAAGTACAGTCCGACCATAATAGCCGCGGCGATAACGAGTCAACTACAAAAGGCTAAACTTCCCACCCATATTCCTATAAACTCGTCCGACAGCGGACTGCCTAAAAACAGTATCGTGCTTTTAGAACAACTTCGAACGTTAGACAAAAAACGTTTGAGAGAAAAAATAGGAGTTTTAGACGAAGACGTTATGAAAAACGTCAATCAAGGACTTTTAATATCATTAGGGTTTTTTACCTAAAATAGAAAAGAGAACGACTTTAGTGCGTCAGTAATAGGGATTATTACTGACGCACTAGTTATATTTGCCTATCGGCAAGTTATATTGCTTTCGCAGTTATATTTTGCTACGCAAAGTTATATTTACCCATAGGGTAAGTTATGGCAAATATAATATAACTTTGACTGTAAGTCAAAATATAACTTTTAGACTTGCTCTAAAAATATAACTGTTTGCTATGCAAACAATATCACTTTACTTAAAACTTGATTTATGCTATAATTAACTTATGAGTGAAAGCATTTTAAGAGAAAAAGCAAAAGAGTTTGCTAAAAACATTGTATTTATTACAAGAGAAATTAAATCAAACAACAAAGAAAGCGTTTTAACTAATCAACTTTTACGTTCGGGAACAAGTTTTGTGCTAATATCCACGAAGCGCAATACGCTCAAGGAACAGCTGATTTTATTTCAAAACTTGAAATAGCGTTAAAAGAGTGTTTTGAAAGTGAATATTGGTTGGAATTGCTTTTTGAAACAGGCTATTTAGAAGAAAATCAATATAAAAAACTAAATAACGACTGTGGTGTTATACGAAAAATGTTAATCTCTTCGTGTAAAACGTTAAAGGCAAAAAAATGAATAATATTTCTAGACATTACGATTTATTAATTGAAAATGGCAACGACCCCGTTTTAGATTGTAAAGAGTTGGCGGATTATATGGATAAAGTCGGAGGCCAAGCGGTCTTAGGAAGACAAGGGTCTCTTACAACTCCTTGGCTCACAGAACGACATGGCTACGATCCGACTTGGCAAAAAATGGATAATATTTCTAGACATTACGATTTATTAATTGAAAATGGCAACGACCCCGTTTTAGATTGTAAAGAGTTGGCGGATTATATGGATA
>JAZSRG010000082.1:0-16347 GCA_045538365.1 Clostridia bacterium | reverse complement strand
TAATAACATTTTTTCGTATTATATGTGTGGTTTTTTGTAATAAAATAACATTTATGAAAATTTTTTGAAAAATTATTTTTTTTATTTTGACATTATTTTAACAGGGTGCTATAATCGTCTTGCAACCTTGAGAGAAGGTTCGCAACTCAATTCGCTCATAATTTTTCCCCTTATCATATTGACAACGGGTGGAAGCAATACGCTCCCACCCGTTGTCTTTTTTCATATTTTTTAATTTGTTTGTATCAAAAAAAGCACCCGAAAAATTTTCTCGAGTGCTTTGCTTTTTATTCTCTATTTAACCCTTTAACGTATTCACGAGCAAGAGCGGTAATATCACTAAATCTTCCTTCTTCTATCATCTTCTTGCTTACGAGATTTCCGCCAACCCCTGCGCCGATTGCGCCTGCCTCTATAAAGTCGGCTACGTTTTTCTCGTTAACGCCACCCGTTACAACAAACGGTACGTTATTGATAGGTCCTTTAAGGGCTTTGATATAACTTGCGCCCATGACCGATATCGGAAAAATCTTAACGAAGTCCGCGCCCGCTCTTACAGCCGTCATTACTTCAGTAGGAGTCAACGCGCCCGGCATAGAGGGAATACCTGCTTGAACCGTCGTCTTTATAACGTCAACGTTAGTGTCAGGGGACACGATAAAGTCCGTACCTGCGTCAATTACAGCCTTTGCTTGCTCAACAGTTAAAACCGTACCCGTACCAACTAAAACTTTGTCCCCTACTTCCTTTTTAAGCAAACGGATAACTTCGGGGGTTTTAATTAAACAGTCCTTATCTTTTTGGTCGTAGGTCATCTCAACGATTTCTATTCCGCCGTCGTATAACGCGTTTGCTAAACGAATAGCGTTTTCCCCATACACACCTCTAACTACTGCGATAAGTTTTTTGTCGTAAATTTTATTTATAACGTCTTGTTTCATATCCTATCTCCTTTGATTTTCAACTATATTATAAATCAAATTTTCTAATTTTTCCTTGATTTATTTGACGATTTGCCGTTTTTATCTTTATTTTTTTGATATAAAAAAAGTCTGCGTTGCAGACTTTTATAAATATTTAACTACGTCGTTTAAACTATCCAAAACTATGCTTGCGCGAGTCGAACTATTTTCGTAGTCTTCTTTGGTGGTTTCCCCCGATAAAACGAGCATAGTTTTAATATTATTCACCGCGCCAAACTCTATATCGGTATATAGTCTATCCCCGCACATCATAATCTCGTCCCCTGAAAGCCCGAGTTTTCTCTTTATTGCGTCCCCCATTTCAGTGTACGGCTTTCCGCAATTAACTTCGGGGGTTTTGCCCGTAGATTTTTCTATAAGCGCCTCGAAACTTCCAATATCGGGAAGATAAACTTCCTCTGCCGGACAGTTTATATCTCCGTGAGTTGCAACATACTTTGCCCCTCTATGTAAGTGGGTGACAAATTTCACGAGTTTGCCGTACTCTAACTCTGTGTCGTAAGACAAAACGGCTACGTCGGCTTTTTCTTCGTTTAACTTAATGCCTTTTTCTATAAATTCTTCACGAAGTTCTTTCGTGCCTACCAAATAAACGTCTTCGCCCTTGTGAAAAGTATTAAGGTAATCTTCCATTGAGTTGCCCGACGTATAAACTTCGTCCCCAACCTCGAAAACTCCTGCTTTTTTAAGTTTTTCAACGTATCCGCGGTTACTTCTTGACGAATTATTAGTAAGATATATTATCTTTCTTCCGCTTTTTCTTATTTTATCAAGGGTATTCTTCATATCCCCTATAAGTTTTCCGTCAAGATAAACCGTGCCGTCAAGGTCTAAAAGAAAACACTTGATTTTGTCAATTATAGACTTTATCACTCTATCATACCTCTCAATCTATACAAAGATAATCTTGCTCTCATATACGGATGATATTCAAGCCCTTGCTCTTTGAGTTCGTCGCTAACGGCAATCTCACTCGTCTCCGTTGCGCAACCCGCTCTCTTCATAGCGTCTTTGAGTTCTAAAACGCTTGGAACGGATTTTACAATGCTACGGATTTTATCCCAATTATCTTCAATATCTTGGCATTTAACTCCGTCCACGATATTAGTGGGGAAATTAAGTTTTTCAACTTCCGGATAAAGCGGTCCGTAAATCTCTTTTACCTTTTCCCAATCCACGCTCTCTTTGTGCGCGTGTACGGACTTTAATTCAGCAAGTCTTGAGTACTCTTCCATTATAAGCAAGGTAGCAACGCCAACTTTTTTACCGTGGAAATCACTAATTTCGCCGTCTAAAAGTTTTTTACACTCCCAAAAATGGGACAAAATGTGTTCAGTACCAGAGGCCGGGCGAGAAGTTTTGGTAAAACTCATACCAATTCCCGTTTTAAGTAAGGCGTTAAAAATTTCCCCTGCCGTTTCTTCGTCTTCCAAAGTTACTTTGTCTGCAAGCGCAAAAATCTCGTCCGTTGCATGTCTTGTGAGTCCCGCAACCTTATCGCACCAATACTCTCCCGACAAAAGGGTGGAAACTTCCCAGTCGATTAAACCAACGTACTTTCCTATCATATCGCCGAAGCCTGCCGACTTGAGATACGCCGGGCTTTTTGCCAAAATTTCATTGTCGGCTAAAATTACTTCGGGACACTTTGCAAGTATGGTGGTCTTAAAGTTACCGTCCGTAATAGGCGCGCCGTTTGAAGCAAAACCGTCCATTGAAGGAGCGGTCGCAAATAAACACAAAGGCTTATTTTGTCTAGCGCAAGCAAGTCTTGCAGTGTCGTGAAGAGAGCCCGTACCACAAGACACAACCCCGTCCACGGTTTGCAAAATTTGCTCTATATCCTTAACGTTTTTCATATCGGCAACGCGAAGGTCACTATAAATTTTCTCCGTTATATCAAATCCGTTCAAACTCTCAAGTATGCCGTGAGAAGCAGACAATGTGTTCTCATCCGCCATAAAAAGTATTTTTCTTGGGAATCCCGCGTCTTTTAACTCTTTGCCAACCTTTTTAACAAGTCCACTTTCGCATTTTATAACTTCGGTGGTAAACTCGTGAGCGCGTCCGCAAGGACAGTTAGCGTAATCTTGTTTAAGTTTTTGTAATTCCATAATTATCTCCACTATTTTTCTCGTGTAAATTATATCATTTTATTATAATTTTGTAAACGTAATTTAAGACAAAAAAATATGGCGTAGAACACTCTACGCCACAAAAAATGTGCAATTTAAATTATTTTGCTTGTGAATCAATGTAATTAACTATGTCGCCGATAGTTTTAAAATTAACTGCTTCGTCTTCAGGAACGCTCATACCGAATTCTTCATCAAAAGAACTGATAAGAATATAAAGGTCGAGAGAATCTGCTTGCAAATCCTTAATAACGTCGGATTCCATAGTGATTTTGTCTTCATCTATTGCAAGTTGTTCAGCGAAGAGTTTACGAACTTTTTCAAAAGTCATAATGCACCTCCTTTTCGTTATATACCTATTATACTACTCCGCACCTTTCTTGTCAAGAATATGCGTTAAATTTAGGTTTTAAACGAAAAAGTCAGGCTTTTAAAAAGCCTGACTTTTCTTTTTTTTACCTTTTTTTATTTCAATCTTGCTTTTAAGTTTGCAAGTTGATTATTGAGTTCTGCAGGAAGTCTGTCGCCGAATTGAGCGTAGAATTCTGCAATACCGTTTGCCTCTTCCGTCCACATTTCTTTGTCAACGTTCAAGAGTTCTTTAATAGTATCAACGGTAATATCCAAACCTTCAATATTGATATCTTCTGCGTTAGGAACGTAACCGATAGGAGTTTCAACTGCGTCAACTTTGTCTTCGCAACGAGCAAGAATCCATTCAAGTACGCGGAGGTTGTCACCGAATCCCGGCCAAATGAAGTTGCCTTCATCATCCGTTCTGAACCAGTTAACGTTGAAGATTTTGGGTTGATTTTTAATTTTAGTACCCATGTTAATCCAATGAGCGAAGTAGTCAGCCATATTGTAACCTACGAACGGTCTCATAGCCATAGGATCACGACGAACAACACCAACTGCGCCGGTTGCAGCAGCCGTGGTTTCTGATGCCATAATTGAACCTACGAATACACCGTTGTTCCAATCTCTTGCTTGGTAAACGAGCGGAGCGGTTTTAGCGCGACGTCCACCGAATACGATAGCGGAAAGGGGTACTCCGTTAGGCGCTTCGAACTCGGATGAAATGCAAGGACAGTTAATAGCAGGAGCAGTAAAACGGCTGTTGGGGTGAGCGCCCTTATCTCCGCTTGCTGCAGTCCAACGATTACCCTTCCAATCCAATGCGTTTTCAGGGGGATTTTTATCCATGCTTTCCCACCAAACGGTGTTGTTTTCAAGGTTGTGAACAACGTTGGTGAAGATAGAGTTCTTCATAGTTGATTTAAGAGCGTTGGGGTTGGACTTAAGGTTAGTACCGGGAGCAACGCCAAAGAATCCGTTTTCAGGGTTGATTGCCCAAAGTCTTCCGTCTTCGCCTACTCTTATCCAAGCGATATCGTCTCCTACACACCAAACTTTATATCCTTTCTTTGCATAAATTTCAGGCGGGATAAGCATAGCAAGGTTGGTTTTACCACAAGCGGACGGGAATGCTGCTGCGATATATTTTACTTCGCCTTGGGGATTTTCTACGCCCAAAATGAGCATATGTTCAGCCATCCAACCTTCGTTCTTACCTTGGTAAGATGCGATACGGAGAGCAAAACATTTTTTACCGAGAAGAACGTTTCCACCATATCCGGAGTTAACCGACCAAATGGTGTTATCTTCAGGGAAGTGCAAAATGTAACGTTTATCAGCGTCAAGATCTGCTTTTGCGTGAAGTCCACGAACGAAATCGTTGCTATCACCTAAAGTTTCAAGAACTTTAGTGCCGATACGAGTCATAATATTCATAGAAACTACAACGTAGATAGAGTCAGTAATTTCGATACCGATTTTACTAAACTTAGAACCTACCGCGCCCATAGAATAAGGAATGACGTACATGGTCTTACCTTGCATAGAGCCGTCGAAAATAGCGCCTACTTTTTCGTACGCTTCTTTAGGATCCATCCAATTGTTAATAGGACCTGCATCATCTTTGTTTTCGCAGCAAATAAAAGTTCTTCCTTCTACACGTGCTACGTCGTTAACAGCAGAACGGTGCAAATAGCATCCGGGTAAAAGATCTTCGTTCAATTTAATGAGTTCACCCGTTGCCATAGCATCTTGTCTTAACTGTTCGAGTTGCGCTTCTTCCCCAGTAATCCAAACTACGTTTCTGGGTTTGCAAAGAGCGATACTGTCATTGACGAACTTTAATACCTGTTGATTGTTTGTCATTTCTCTATTCTCCTTAATGTAAAAAATTATTTCTAAAATTTGCAGACTTACCAGTCTAATTGGAATTATTTTACCATACGAAAATCTCTTTTGTCAATTTTGTGCAAGCACTTTTTTGGCTTTTTATATATTATTTTTATAAATTTATTATATTATTATATACATTAAAATAAATAATGTGACAAAACGCAAGTTATTTGTTATAATAAAAATATGAAAGCAATTTGTCCAAGATGTGGAAAGACAATTGAATACGAGAGCCAAATTCCAAAGAAATGCCCGTTTTGCAGTGAAGAAAATCTCATAAAAGAGAAGACGGAAACGGAAAAAAACTCCGACGGGGAAAGACTAAAACTAAAAAACAGTTTAAAGAACATCTCCCCCACCACTAAAAAACGCAGATTTTTGCTTATTCCCCTTGCCGTCTTTGACCTATCTATTCCCGCTTCAGGCTATCTTCTTATGCACTTTTTTACGTTTTTGACTTATAAAGCGGAAAGATTTTTATTTTGGATAGGACTTATTCTCTTCCTTGTAGGGTTGTATCGCATTATTTATCACTCCGTTATGGACTACACTTGCAAAAAGGCTGTAATAAAAGAAAATTACCGTTCGGTAAACGCCCTAATTTCTCGTATGAGATTAAAGACCAAAAGCGACGTTTTAGTCATCCTAAAAAGGCTTATAAAATACGGTGTTTTGACGAACGTTTCAGTAAGACGTGGCGAAGAAATTATTTTTCACGACACAAAAAAAATGCGTAGTTAAACTACGCATTTTTGTTTTTAACCTTCAAGCGCTTTTATTCTCTCTTTTAAAGACTCAATTTCCGCTTGTAAAGCCTCGATAGCCCAAAAAGGATTAACTTCGTATTCCGCGCAAATTACGGGACTCTCAACGTCATACGAATCCCCGGACTTTCCTTCAACGGTCAAACCAACAGGTCCTAATTCTATGCTTTTTAAACCGCTAACACCGTCTTGGTCAAGTTCTATAATTTCAGGGTTTTTGGTGGGGTAAATTATAATACCTTCCTCCATAAAAGCCGAAACGCTTGGAGAAGTTTCGTGGTATTTAAATTCCAAAGTACTTCCGTCATAATAGTAACAATAATCTTTCATATCCCCTCCGACTTCGTGTCCACCGACCTTTATACGCCTGATAAGTTTATACTTTCCGTCTTCGTAAAAAATCTCGTCTTGACAGTCATTGATGCCGTATAACTGTTGAGCGTTACCGTCTTTGTCCAAAAGAGTTATATCTTTTTCGCTCTTAAAATACGAAGTGTATTGAGTGAAATTATCTCCTTTTTCTACTTGAATATTGGACATAGAAATTTCAAGCCCGCTAAAATAAAATCTTACACGAAGGTCTCCTTCCTCTTCCACAATGTATCTCGCTTCTCCACGAACGGTTTCGCCAAGATTAAAACTACGCATTGTGTATCCCAAATCCGTATCGTCTTTAAATGCTTGGAAAAAGCAGATACACTCATTATTGTCTTCCCAAGCTTCGTGCACGAAAATATCCGCTGATATACAATAATTCCCCTTTTCAACGTGCCCTACGAAAAACTCAATATAACCGTTGGTAAAGAAGTTACCGCCCTTTTCTCTCAAACTAAGCGCGCGAAATCCGTTATCGATTTCTTTCAACTCTCCCACAACTTTTACCGCGTTAACGTAGTTTCCGCTCGGTACTTCGCCTTTTTGCACGATTTTTGCGCTTTTATAATCATAAAGGTTAACGCTTTGCGTTACTACCTTAAAGCGTGACGGCACGCAAGAAAGTCTATTCGGGAGAACGCCTTGGCTATATCCTAAAAGAGAAAGATTTTTAAGGTATCCGCGCTTTGCGTCGTTTATATGCAAAACTTGTCCGCTCACAGCCTTGCTTTTGTACTCGCTCTTATCAAATTCAAAGTTATCGGACAAAATCTCAATTTCTCTTTTAATATGAAGAACACCGTTCGAGCAAGTAACTGTTGCAAGCAAAACTTCGTATATACCGTAACCCTTTCCATGCACGTCGTCTTGACGTAAAGTTCCGCCCTGTCTTAAAGACAACTTAAATTCCACAGCCTTTCCGTTTTGAACGGTAAGCGCGCCTACAAGGCTCAAATCTCCGCTCGCCCAGTCACTCGGAATTCCAACCACTTCTCTGCCATCAATCTCGATTTCATAACCGCAAACTATGATTTTACCCCTTGAAATATAAACGGCGTTATACTCAACTCTCATTGTGCACTCGTCATAAACGCCTTTAACTATGCCGTTAACTTGACCTTTTTCGGGTATTCCGCAATTATGCAATTTGTAACTCATTTTTTCTCCTTTCCGTATCGCACGCTCATTGTACACCTAAAAAACTAAAAGTTATCCAACCTTTGACACTAATTTTAAAATTTTTTTGCAATAAATAGTTATATTGTTTCCAAAAAAGTATAACAAAGCCCAAAATATTTGACTTTACTTTTTTATTCGTATAGAATACACCGAGAGGTAGATATGAAAAACAAGTTTTTATTTGCGGAATGGGCTTGCAGGCTAACTATTTTCTCTCAAGCGCTCGTACTTAACGTAACCCCGCTCCTTTTCGTTATTTTACAAAAGTCGTTTGGCATCACCACTATGGAATTAACTTCTTTAGTGGCGCTAATTTTTATATTCCAACTCTTTATAGACGCCTTTTCGTCCCCGATAGTTGACAAAATCGGATACAAAAAATCGGCAATTTTATCGTGCGCGTCTTCTATTTTAGGACTTGTCTTATTGTCCAGCGTTATCCACTTTTTAGCGGATAAATATTTGGCGCTTTTAATTGCAACGGTCTTTATGGCGATAGGCGCGGGACTTATGGAAGTAGTGGTTTCCCCCCTTTCAAACTCTTTGCCATCCGCAGACAAAAACTCGGGTATGTGCTTTTTGCACTCATTTTACTGTTGGGGACACCTTTTCGTAATAGTCTTTACTACCCTTTTCTTGTTTTTGGTAGATAATACATATTGGTACGCTCTCCCCTTGATTTTTGCGCTCGTACCTTTGCTCGTTATAATACTCTTGTCCGTTTCTCATATAAATGAAAAAAAGGACTTAATTAAACCCGAAAAAACGGAATCACCCTTTAAAAATAAACTATTTATCGTTTTACTTATTATGATGGTTTGCGCGGGTGGAATTGAACAAGCGGTAGCGCAATGGTCGTCTTACTTTGCAGAAGCAGGACTTGGCGTAACGCCCGAGATAGGAAACTTGATAGGACCTGCCGTTTTTGCTCTATTTATGGGCGCAACAAGACTGTATTTCGGTTTAAAAGGGGAAAAATTTAATCCCACCAAAACCGTACTTTACTGCGGAATAGGTTGTGTAATCAGTTTTGTTATTATAGTCTTTGCCCCACATCCTATCGTGTCCCTTATCGGTTGCGGTCTTATCGGACTTTTCGTGGGTTCTCTTTGGCCGACCGTACTCACTATTGCTACTCAAACTTTCCCAAACGGGGGCACTAAACTCTTTGCTTTTATCTCCCTTTTCGGGGACGTTGGTTGTGTCGTTGGACCTATGCTCGTAGGCTCTGCCACGAGTATAGTTGAGAACACCGCCTTCTTTATGCCATTTACTAATACGCCCGTTGAATCAGGTCTTCGACTTGGACTTTTATTAACATTAGTTCTTGCCGTACTTATTACTTTTTGCACAACTTTTCTTTTATCAAAACAAAAAAATAAAAAAAACTTATAAAAAACACGTAAAAACAAACAAAAAAAAACGCAAATTCTATACTGAATTTGCGTTTTTTATAATATTTTTTTGATTTATTCTACTGAAATAAAATAGTAGTAATGCGGTTGGTCGCCTCTATATACGGACACTTCAAGGTCGGGATATTCTTCTGCCAAACGTTCGCATAACGCTTCGGCTTCGGCTTCTTCTACCCCTTCTCCGTAGTACAAAGTAACCATACAAGAGTCTTCGTCTATCATAAGTTTAAGCACGTCGTCAACTACGTTATCAACGTTATCGCCCTTCGCGCTGATTTTACCGCCGTAAAGCCCCATTACGTCGCCTTCGTTTAAGTCAAATCCGTCGAGAGAAGTTTTTCTAACGGCGTAAGTTACTTGAGCGGCTTTTAAACACTCGTAAGACGCCTTCATATTTTCTTCGTTGTTTTCCACGCTGTCTTCGGGGTTAAATGCAAGCGCTGCCGCAACACCTTCAACTACGTCGCGTGTTGGAATAATATGTAAAGGTTTATCGGTAAGTTCTTTTGCTTGTTCTGCCGCGAGAATAATATTTTTATTATTCGGGAAGATAAATACGTCTTTTGCGTTAACCTTATTAACTGCGGACAAAATATCTTCTACGCTCGGATTCATAGTTTGACCGCCTTCTATTACGTGGTCAACCAAAATGTCTTTAAATATCTTAACGAGTCCGTCGCCCGCGCAAACTGAAATCATTGCCATAGGTTTGCACTCTGCTTCACGTTGAGCAAGAAGTTCGCGGTTTTGTTGGCGCATATTTTCAATTTTAACTTTATCAACTTCACCGAGTTTTAATGCGTATTGAATAGCGCGACCGGGGTTATTGGTGTGAACGTGTACTTTTACAAGACTAAGATCGCCTATAACGATAACGCTGTCACCAATATCTAATAACTTCTCACGGAAATTATCAATTTCGGCTTCAGTTGCTCTTGGGTTGATATTTATAACGAAAAATTCCGTACAATAACCAAATTGAATATCGCCAAGGTCGTGAATTTCGGCGGGCATATCGCCAAAACTCTCGGCGGGAGCCATAGCCTCGCCTTGAGCGTCGGTAACTTCGGGAAGTTCTTTGCCTTCAAGGGCTGCGAGATATCCGTTAAATACGCACAAAAGACCTTTACCGCCTGCGTCAACTACGCCTGCTTTTTTAAGTACGGGAAGCATTTCGGGGGTTTTCTTTAAAATCTCGTCACCCTTTGCAATAACTGCTCGTAAAAATTCAACGTGGTCGTTAGTTTTATTCGCAATAGTCTTCGCGCTCTCCGCCATAACGCGGATAACGGTAAGTATAGTTCCCTCTTTTGGCTTGGTTACTGCGTTGTAAGCAACTTCAGTACCCGTCTTTAACGCTCTTGCAAATTCTTTGGTTGTGAAAGGTTTACCGTCTTTTATAACGGTGTATATACCTTTAAGTATCTGAGAGAGAATTACACCCGAATTTCCTCTTGCGCCTTTTAAAGCGCCTTTGGATAACGCTGCCGCTAAATCGAGTAAATCGTCTTCAGGGGTTAGAGTTACTTCACGGGTTGCCGAAGCAATCGTGAGAAACATATTTGAGCCTGTATCTCCGTCAGGTACGGGGAAGACGTTCAATGCGTCCACCATCAATTTGTTAACTTCAAGGTAACGCGAACCGTAGATAACCATCTTACGGAACGTAGCGCCATCTATTGTTTTTAACATAAATCCTCCGATATAATTTAGTCTCAGAGCTTGCGTCCTACAACGTGTACTTTAACGGCGCGGACAAGCATACCCGAGAATTGCTCGACTTTATACTTAACCGCACTACGAAGCGAATCTGAAACTGCGTCTATCGAGACGCCATATTTAAATACTGCATATAGACTGATATAAATCTTATTTTCAACGATAGTGACTTTTACACCGCTACCGTAAGGTTGTCTATTAAAGAGTTCGGCAACGCTGTCCGTGAACTTTCTCGACACAAGTTCGTGGACTCCATAGCAATCCAAGGCTGCGTGACCGGCAACCTGTGCAATTACTTCATCACTTATAACGATTTTTCCGTATATGTTTGAGGTAACGACTGACATAACTCTCCTTTTAAACGTTCCTTATGCATATATATTACCCTATATTTAAAAAAAATGCAACAATATACGCAAAATCTCTTGCCAAAAAATTTATTTAATGATAAAATATCAAAGTCAATTAAGTTAGGAGGTGTGTGATTATGTCAAGAGTTTGCAGTATTTGCTCCAAAAGCGTAGTTACCGGCAACAAAGTTAGCCACAGTAACCGCAAGTCCAACAGAACCTGGAACGTAAACGTTCAAAAAGTAAAATTGATTAAAGACGGTAAACCCGTAACCGCATACGTTTGTACGAGATGTTTGCGTACTATGCACAAAGCAGAAAGAGCGTAAGGTAAAGAATATAGAGAATTTACTCTCTTAAACAAAAAGGGCGAGATAATCTCGCCCTTTTAATCATTGACTTTTTTCCCAAATAATTTCATAACAACTTTAAGTACGCCTTTTATAAACGAAGGCGGATTAACACAAACGATTCGCATAAACTACCTCCCGTATAGAATATGCGAATCTTTTTTATTTGTTACTACGCTTGACGTAAGGTCTTTATCATCTCGGCTTTGTCGGGCGCTTTGAATACGGTGTTTCCTGCAACGAGTACGTTTACGCCACGAGCGATAGACTCTTTTGCAGTTTCCGGATTTATACCGCCGTCGATTTCAAGGTCGATATCAAGACCGTTATCGTCTATAAACTTTTTAGTGGTAACTATTTTATCAAGAACGTCCCTTATAAAACTTTGTCCGCCAAAGCCCGGGTGTACGCTCATAAGTAATACCATATCAACCAAAGGAATAAGGTCGAATACGTTCTCAACGGGAATTTCAGGGTTTACAACAATTCCCACCTTTTTGCCGAGCGCGTGTACTTTTTCAATCGTAGCCTTAGCGTCCTTGGACACTTCGGGGTGGAAAGTAATCATATCCGCTCCTGCCTTTGCAAATTGTTCCACGTACTTTTCGGGTTCAACTATCATCAAATGTACGTCCAAGCACAATTTCGTGTGCGGGCGAATATCTCGAATCATAGGAATACCAAAACTGATGTTAGGCACGAACACACCGTCCATAACGTCACAATGCACCCAATCCGCGCCTGCTCTTTCAAGTTCTTCAACTGCTATGCCCATTGCAGCAAAATCTGCTGATAAAATGCTTGGGGCAATCTTAATTTCTTTCATTTATTCGTCCTCCTTTCTGTTTAAGTTCGTTATAAAGTAAAATGTATCTTTCATATCTTCCTTTCGGAATTTTTTTCTCATTCACCGCGGTTTTAACTCCGCAAATAGGCTCGCTCGTGTGAGTACAAGTATTAAACTTACAAGACTCCCTATATTCGTCGAATTCGGGATAATAAAAACCAAGTTCACGGGCTTCAATTCCTTCAACTTCAAGCAAAGAAAATCCGCAAGTATCCACCAAAAAGCCACCGCCAACCAAATAGGACTCTATATGACGGGTAGTGTTTCGACCACGGTTAATTTTGCTCATACCCCCCGTTTCTTGGGCTCTTCCCGTGAGAGCGTTGACCAAGGTCGTTTTACCCACCGCGCTTTGACCGCAAAGACAAACTGTTTTGCCTTCCATTTCAGATAAAACGTCTTTTAGTCCGTCCCCACGCATTGCGCTGACTGAAATAAGATTAAAGTGCTTTCCATACTCGTCGTAAAGTTTTTTAGAAAGGTTTTCCGGGTTTTCGTCTTCTTTATTTATTAAAAGCACGGGCTCGATATCACACTTTATACAACTTGCAATCAGTTTATCAACGAGCAATAAGTCGGGTTCGGGTAGCCCTGCCACCACTATAAACGCCGTATCAATATTTGCAACGTACGGTCTTGTGAGCGCGTTTTTACGTGGGAGAACTTTTTCTATATTTCCGTATTTACCCGACAAAGTAAACTCTACTTTATCCCCTACGAAAACGTCCCCTACAAGCCTTTGCCTGCCACGAAGCCTGCAAACGTAAGTTTTTTCGTCTTCTGCATATACGTAATGCTCGAAACTTAAAATTTTAGTAATTACGCCTTTAATTGTCTTTTTCCTCCAATATTCTTCTGCGAAGTTGACCGCAAGCCCCCGCCACGTCATCGCCCATAGTACGGCGTTTGGTAACTGATACGCCAAGGCTTTCTAACTTTTCCATAAATTTATATATACCCGCTTTATTCGTAGGAATAAGCGCGTTGTGTTCCTTTACGTAATTTAAAGGTATCAAATTTAAGTGCGTTGGGAAACCTGATAAAATCTCCGCAAGTTTTTTAGCGTCTATATCCCTATCGTTCACGCCCTTTATCATAGCGTATTCAAAAACCACGCGTCTTCCCGTTTTATTAAAATAATATTTTGCCGACTCTATGAGTTTTTCTATATTAAACGCCTTGTTTACGGGCATAATACTTTCTCTTTGCTCGTTAAACGGCGAGTGCAAAGAAATAGTCAAGGTTACGTGAATACCGTCGTCAGCAAGCGTTTTAATCTTATCCGCAAGACCGGACGTGGATAAGGATATATTTCTCCAACTAATATTATAAGTATCTTTGCATAAAAACAAAAATTTCTTAACTTCGTCGTAGTTATCAAGTGGCTCTCCGCTACCCATAAGCACGACGTTGGTTACTTGGCGTTTTTCAAAATCTCCGCCTTCGTCTTTGTTTACCGCAGTTATTTGACCGATAATCTCCCCTGCAGACAAATTTCTTATAAGTCCACCTATTCCGCTCGCGCAAAACTTACAACCCATTCTGCACCCAACTTGGGTAGAAACGCAAAGGGTGTTTCCGTACTTATATCTCATAAGCACGCCTTCTATTAAATTTCCATCTCTCAAAGCGAAAAGGTATTTAACCGTGCCGTCGGAAGATAAAAATTTTTGAGAAATTTTAACGCCTACGCCGTCGAAATCGGCAGATAATTTTTCACGAAAAGACTTGGGTAAAGCCGTCATATCGGGTATATCTTTCCCCAAAACCAAATCCGTTTGTATTTGCTTTGCTCGAAACTTTTTCTCGCCGAGCGACTCAACTATTTCTACAAGTTCGTCAAGCGTTTTGTCCGTTAGTAACGTCTTCAAATTTTTCTAACCTCACAGCGTAAAATCCGTCCCGACTATTCTCTCCGGGCACTCTTTTTATCTCGTCAATTAGTCTAAATTCCTTGTGTTTTGCAAGAAATCTTTCTACAACTCTCTCGTTTTCTTCGTAAAACAAAGTACAAGTAGAATACACGAGCGCGCCACCCGTTTTAACGTACAAGCACGCAACGTCTAATAAACTCTCTTGCGTTTTAGAAAACTCGGGAATATCGGCTTCCTGTCTATTTATCAAAACGTCGGGTTTAGTGTATCTCGTACCTATTCCGCTACAAGGAGCGTCGAGCAAAACTGCGTCAAACGCCGAGATTTTCTTCTCGTCCACCACGCAACCGTCCCCAACTGAAACGCTAATATCAGCAGACATCCTTTGCGCGTAACTTTTAATAAGTTCGGCGCGGTGAGCGTGCAAGTCTTGGGACAAAACTTTGGCTTTAGTTAGTTCGTATATATAAATACTTTTCCCACCGGGCGCTGCGCACACGTCGAATACGGTTTTGGGATTTGACTTTGCTACAAGTTCTGCAATTTTAACCGACGACTCGGACTGATAAGTAATTTTGCCTTCTTTAAAGAGTTCACGAATTATTTCGCTGTCCGATACGTAAAAACCGCTATCCGTTTTATCAAAATCGATACCGTTATTTAACAAAATCTTCTCGACTTCGTCTTTTGTAGTTTTTAGCCCGTTTACCCTAACGTGTCCTTTGGTGTCAGGGGTATAACACAAGATATCTTTTGCTTTTTCTTTGTATTGCTTTACTATTTTTTTAGTTATCCAAAGTGGCGTGGAGGATAGAACGGATAATCTTTCCGTTTTGTCCTGCGGAATAGAGTCGTATCCCTTTGATTTCTTTAAAGTGGCGTTTATAAAAGGCGCTGCTCCGCTCTTTCCAATATCTTTTGTAAGTTTTACCGCATTATCGCATACTGCGTACGGTGGAATTTGAGTGTAGCGCAAACAATACAAGCCTATCTCTAATATAATTTCCAAGGCTTTTTTAGGCTTTTTGGACGTTAAACAAGATATATAATAATCAAGTTGGACTTTTTTCTCAAGTACGCCGTAAACGATACGAGTAACCAAGGCTTTGTCCTTGTCGTCAGGGATAGTTTTAAGCCCTTCGCCCAAATATTTTCCTTTAACTATAATATCCGTTAAAGTGTTGTAACACGACCTAAAATAACTCATCTACCAAAAAAACTTTCCTTTATCTTTCTGCCTCTAATACAGTCTTTTACGTCCATTTTTTTGCCACCGGGCAACAAAATTTCGTTGATTTTAACGGCTTTTTCTCCGCAAGCAACGATAAGACCGATTTTCTCGTCAAGCGTGATAATCTCCCCGGGCTCGCCACGCATATCAACCACAACGGGGGTAAAAAGTTTACAAAACTCTCCGCCTATCGTAGTGCTCGCCCCTTGATAGTCAAAAGCCCTAATAACGCGGGACACTTCGTCTGCTGGCTTTGTCCAATCAATTACCGCGTCTTGTTTAGTGAGCATTTTACAAAAAGTGGCTTTATCGTGCTCTTGCGGTGTTTGAGTTGCGGTATTATTCTCTATTTTGTCAATCGCTTCAATAAGGGCTTCCGCGCCTAACACAGCAAGTCTATCAAAAAGCGCAACCGTGCCGTCAGAGTCGGATATAGGGGTAGTTTTTATAAGTATAATATCTCCGCTGTCAACTTCTCTTGCCGTTTTCATTATAGTTACGCCCGTTTCGCTCTCCCCGTTTAAAACTGCGTGTTGAATAGGGGAAGAACCACGGTATTTAGGAAGAATAGAGCCGTGTACGTTTATAACTCCGTGCTTTGCAATAGACAAAATCTCGTCGGACAAAATTTGTCCGTACGCCGCAGTTACCATTATATCGGGGTTTAATTCTTTTAAAATTTCCACCCCTTCACGGCTAATCTTTTCAAACTGATATACGGGAATACCAAGTTCTATTGCGCGCGATTTTATAGGCGGTGGCAAAACTTTCCCACCCCTGCCTCTCGGTCTATCGGGTTGAGTAACTACGCCTACAACGTCGTGCTTTTTATATAAGTCGGATCGTAGCCATGTCGTTCTGTGAGCCAAGGAGTT
>JAZSRG010000034.1:0-12614 GCA_045538365.1 Clostridia bacterium | reverse complement strand
TAGTTTCGGCTCCCGCTCCTATCGGCGCGGTTTCTGTTGCCGTTAAAATGCAAGTGCCCGGAGCAAGCGTTGATACGGCTTACTTCGACGAAATTAGATTATACAGAGAAGAAAACGTAGATAACTACGACTTTACGTTTGGTACAAACGGTTGGACGACTTCGGGTAACGTAACCGTAAGTGAAAACAAACTTAGCCTAAACAACGCAACCGTTAAATCGAGTTACGTAGTTGCAAACGAAGGCGCAATCAAGACTTTAAGCACTTACGCAACCGTAACGAGCGGTAACGTAACTGCTACCTTAACGTACTACAACGCATCAAAAGGTGTAATAAGCACGAAATCACAAACTTTAACTCAAAGTGGAGCAATAACTATTAGTGATTACGCGCCTGCCGGCACCGCATACGTAAATGCTACGATTAAAGCAACGGGCGTAGCAAACGTAACTCCCGTTTATATTGATACGACTCCTGTTGGTTCAAGAATTTACGATAACGACTTTGCTCTCCTTGCAAACGGCGCAAACACTTCATGGGCGGTAGACGGCGCAGTAAGTGCAAACAAAAACAACGTAGTAATTTCTGACGGCGCAAGCCTTTTATCTTACTACGTAACCTTGCAAGAAGGTAAAAAATATACCGTAGTTGCTGATTTGACTGATAGTTCTGCAACGAACTACGCAGTTGCTAAATTAGAACTCTACAACTACAACAAACAATTAGCAGATACTTACAACTTGGTATTAAACGGCAAGAGACTTTCTTACACCTTTGACTGTCCGTTGGACGGATATTACGTAAGACTTGTTCTCTCGTCAAGCGGTGGCGCAACTTCATATAAGTTTGCGGACTTCTATCCTATCGCAAGTAGCGTATCAAATGCCGGCTTTGAAATAGTTGATACCGTTGTATCAGGTACGCATCCTATTCAATGGAGTGTATACGGTGACGTTGGTGTGTACGCTGCGTCTAATGAAGCAAATCCTGAGACCGAAGTATTTAACCTTCTCCACATGCTTGAGGTTGTAAACCACAACGGAAACGTACGTGGCGCGCGCTCGGCTATGATGGAAGGCATTATCTCCGGACGTAGTTACACCGCATCCGCTTGGATGAAGACGACGGCAGGTAAAGGCGTAATTTATATTGAATATTATGACAATAACTTTAATTTACTTGACGCTTTCTCGGCTGAAACGGCTTCGGCAGAGTGGGTAAAAGTTAAAGTTTCAGGCGACGCTCCTGCAAATACCGCTTACGCTACGGTAAGACTTGAAAAACAAGGTCAAGACGGAGCGCTCTACGCTGATATGGCGGAAATTCTCCCCACTATCGTAGTAGTAGACACCACGCAACACTTTATCGACGACTATATTATAGAAGACAGTGAAAACGTAGAAAGAGAGTTCCACCAAGGCTCACTTGAAGAAATCGTTATGGGCAAGGAAGAAAATACTCCTTGGCAAAACGAAGGCGCTTATATCTACGGTACCGTACTCTTTGACGAAGACGAAAATATCTACAAAATGTGGTATATGGCTTGTTCAAACAAGGGTATATTCGACGCGTACGCAACGAGTACGGACGGTATTAACTGGGTTAAACCTACGCTCTTGAAGTACAACTTCAACGGAAGCGGACAAAACAACATTATCGGTGGCTCTGACTTCCCGTCGGTAATTAAAGATTACGACGCAACCGATCCTAATAAGCGTTACGTAATGATAACCTTTAACGAATTACAATATGCTCACATGATTAAGTACTCCGCAGACGGTATCAACTGGGTAGCAGGACCTACCATTATGAAGTCTGGTGACGTTTTGACGGGTGTTTGGAGCGAATACTACGACAAATATATGATGCTCGCAAAACGCGGTCGTACAAAACGTGACTTCTACACCATAACGTCCAGCGATACCACGTCCTTTACGGTAGGTGTTGACGCAACCACGCTTGCAACTCCGCTTGACGCTATAGGATATGAAAGAACGGACTGCTACGGCGCAGGACTTTACGCAATCTACGACGGTTGGGTAGCATTTGATTGGCTTGATAAGATTCCTGGAACGGCAGCAAGTTACGGTAAAGTAGAAATCGGTTTTGGTTTCACTCGTGACACCGAAGAAGACTGGACTCGTCCCGACGGCGCTAACCTTATTATTCCTGACACCGACAATCAAGGTCATACTTGGTACTCAATGTACTCCGCTTCTTACGCTATTAACGTAAAAGACGAAATTTGGTTGTATATGGGTAACTGGTACGCACCGCACGAAGTTGGTTCAGACGAGTGCGCTATCCAAATCGCTAAATGGAGAAAAGACGGTTTTGCATCAATGAACTTTGGTGACACCGAAGGCTCGATTACCACTAAACCTATGATATTCAACGGTAACAAACTTACCTTGAACGCAAACGTTTTAAACGGTGGTTTCATTAAAGTAGAACTTATCGACAAATTCGGCAACGTAATTGAAGGCTTTAGTGAAAACGACTGTGAAGTAATTACTTCAAACGGCACGGCTATAGAGATTAAATGGAACGGTTCAAGCGACTTATCCGCTCTTGTTGGCGAAACCGTAAGTATGAAAGTATATGGACAAAACGCTAAATTCTACTCCTTCACTTTTGAAGGGGCAGGAAGTAGCACCGTTGCAGGCGAAAAAGTAGCCCTTGACAACACTTACGACTACGAAATGGCAGTAACCGCTGACGGTTATATCGTAGCACCCAGTGAGTCAACCTTGATGAGCGGAGACAATGCAAGTCTTGAAATAGACGTTAAAGCAACCGCTACCGCTAACACTGAAATCGCAGTAGGTATCTTTGGACAAGAAGAAGCGCAAGCAATTATCACTAACGTAGCGGAAATCTTTGAAGAAGGCTACACTGTAAAACTCGAATACGTTTACACAGAAGGCGACAGTGCAACTGTAAACGTTTATAGAAAACTTACGGACGGTGGAGAATACGGCTCAGCCTTATTCACGGAAACTGGACTTAAATCAGTAATATTTGCTCGTCTTGCCCTTATCGCTAACACCGATATTACTATGAACGTAGGCACGGTTAAATTTGCTGTTAACGGCACGGTTATGAGTGGCTTTATTGCAAAAGACGTAGAGTTTACCGAACTTGCAAAAGAGTTAGAAGACCTTGGTCCTCAAAGACTTACATCCACAGGCGCAGGTGTGTACGGATACAACGAAGGTATTGACTTAGGTTACGGCGATAACATTACCTTCCAATTCGACGTATTAGAGTACGTAAACCCCGGTATGCAAATTAGACTTGCTGTAACGGACGCTAACGTAAAAGCAGGAGCAGGTGCCGGCGACTACAAAAACGGTGCTGCAGGTGCGGTTATCGGCTTTACGTCCACTGGCGCAACCGACTGGTATGGTGGAGATATTACGACTTCTAAAAAAATAGACACCTTCTTTATCGCAGGAAATACTTATAAGTTCGTATATACCGCTGAGTCAAGCGCAGGAGCAGGAGATGCTACCACCATTCTTTACGAATGTCCTACGAGTATTATTGGAAAAGCAAACGAAAATTGGACGGCAGTATACACGCAAACAAATCTTAAAAATAATACGGGAGCAAATTGTTTCGCTCCGAGCAGTGATGTTAAGATAAATATATTCTTTGGTGGAGCGAATATTATAATGTCTATCGACAATGCGTTCGTAACCTCGTCTGCAACGGTACAGTCCTTTAACAATTTCTATTATAGCACGACGATAGAAGTAACGGAATCTGACGCAGTAGCGCCCTAAATTAAAGTTTCATCTGCTAAAACTATAAGTTTTTCAGGCGATAGCGTATGGGGCAACTTGGACGGATTCAACGTTGGATACGGCGGAGAACTTACTTGGTATTTCGACGTTTTAAGCGCAACCGTAGGCGGAAGATGGAATATTTGTGTTTCTGAAGCAGCAACTTCTCAAATATCCGCAACGCCTAGTATGATTCGTTGGACTGGTGGAGGTGTAGTATATAAACCTCACGTTTTAGGTTTTAACGGTACTCTAGAAATTTATGGTGATACCGAAAAAGGAACGACCAGAACGCAAGATACGACTTTCGTTGCAGGAAATACGTATAAGTACGTTTATATTGCGCCGAGTGACAGCGCAACGGCAGACGGTAGCGCATATCTTTATGAATGTCCTACCGAACTCGTTGGAACGGACGATGAAACTTGGACGGCTATTATGTACGTTAATAATATACCGTTAACGTATTCACCGATTTCATCTGTTAAGATTGGTTTGTGGACTAATGCAACTATGGAACTCGTAGTAGATAATTATTTTATCAAGATTGGTGACGACGTTGCTACAAGCACTGCAATTGCGGGTGGTGCATCAATGGTTGATTACGTTGCATAATAATTTAATTCATCCTGCTCCCTTTGTGGGAGCAGGATGAAAGAAGTTTAAATAATTAAATCCACCTTTCGGTGGATGAAGTCCTGCTTTGCAGGATTAAGTAGTAGGGCGACCAGTGGTCGTCCGCAAAAAACGTTTAATTTGATACTTTTTTTACGGTCAACAAAGGGTTTTGCTCTTTGTTGCAAGCACTATAAAAAAAACAAAAACAAAAAGGCGAAAGCCAAAAGAGGAGGAACAAAAATGAAGATTTACGAAAGACCTATGGTCTTGAAAGTGGACGTAATGCAAAGCGAATGTATCGCTGACGTGCCTTGGGGTAGTTTTGCGCCAAGTCTTGACGAACTTGGTGGAACTATTACGTCGTACGATTACGGTTCAGGTGTACAAATAGGAGGCTAATGATGAAAAAGATAACGAAATTACTTTTAGTAGTTATGTCTGTGGCTCTTATCTTTTCTCTCGTTGGTGTAGCAGGAGCGGAAGTTCCTAATATCTACACGAGCGTAGTTTATACGGGTGAAGCAGTTTACGGCTATAACGAAGCGTTCAATATCGGATACGGCGAGAGCGTGTCAATGCAATTCGACGTATACGAAGCAACGGTTAACGCTCGTTGGTCCTTCTTCGTAACGGAAAACGACGTAACGACCGCTCCGAATGGCGCGCATAACTACAAAGCGAAATCTACCAACGTACTTGGTTTTGAGAATACGGCAAGATCCCAAGATTACTTTGGGGGTACTTCTCGAGGAATATCTTATTCCGCAACAACTTTCTTTACGGCAGGTAATTCTTACAAATTCGTTTACACTACCGCAACGGATGCAAGTTCATTAGACGGCATGATGGAAATCTTCATTTGTCCGACCGCAAAAGTAGGCACGGCAAGTGAGTCTTGGGAATGTTATATGTATAACCGTGGTTTCGGCGACACGTCAAACGCAACGTACGATTACCACCCGACCAATAACGTTCGTATCGGTCTTTGGACGGACGGTGGCGCAATCAATATGAAAATCGGTAACGTAAAAGTAGAGTCTTCTGAAGGCTTATCTGCAGACGAAACCGATATGACGGCTTACGGCGCTATCACTATGGAAAACGTTAGACCTATTCCCGTAGGAGAGGCATCTACTAATCCCCAAATGTACATTGGTAACTACGAAGACGAACTTGCTCACATATTCTTCGGTACGACCACTAACGTGGATGCTGAATACGGTGTTATTTTAACCACGAGCGAAAACGTTTCCTATCTCTTTGAAGGTAAAACGGTAGGCTCTACCGGTAAATACGGTATTGCAATCTACAACATCCCCGAAGGAAATTACACCGCGCGTGCGTACATAGGTCCTGGAGACAATAGAACTTACGGCGACCAAATTTCTTTCACGGCAGGCAAAGCAACTTACACCGTAACTTACGACCTTAACGGCGCAACGGGTGATCTTACGTCGGAAACCGTTGCTCAAGGAACGGCTGCAACCGAACCCGCTGACGACGCTGTTACTTTGAAAGGCGCAAACTTTGCTTACTGGGCGGACGAAAACGGCGAGGAATTTGATTTCTCAACCATTTTGACGGGCGACATCACTTTGACCCCTGTATTTGAGAGCAAATACGGTGGGGAAGTACCCAAAGAGTATCATCCTGCTGCATATACTTATATCGGTGTTAACGAAAACACTGCTATAACCTACGGCGACACCGCAACTTGGCAATTTGACGTACTTGCTTACACGAGCGCAAGTCAACAAATCCGTATTACCGCATCTACTGCAACGGCTGCATCAGGAAACGCTATGGCTTATAAGTGGACTACTGGTACTCAATCACAATTCATGGGATTCACTGCCGCTGGCGCTGACGATTGGGTTGGCGGTACTTACACCAAGAGCAAGACTCCTACAAATCTTTTTGTAGCAGGATATAGTTATAAACTCGTTTATACCGCTCCGAGCGCAACTTACGTTGCTGACGCATCCTCAATTCTTTACGAATGCGCAACCGCAGACGTTGGAACGAGTGCGGAAAATTGGGTAGAAGTAATGAAGACTACTCCTTTTGGTAACACCGAAGGCGGAAACTGTTTCGCTCCTTACGAAACTATCAATATGAATATCTATTTTGGTGGAGCAGGCTTTGAAATTGCTATTGCTAACTCTACTATTAAAGTAAATAGTGCTACCGCATCCGACGCTGAACTCTACGTTTCAAACGGTATGGATTGGGATTACGCTCCTTACGTTAAATACGGCACGCAAAAACTCGTACACTTTAATAGCACTGGTTATTGGGGATACAAAGGTGCTGATGATATCGGCTACGGCGGACAAATGACTATGCAATTTGACGTTATTAGCGGTAGCGTTACGGGTAGATGGGCGTTTACCGTAACTAACGCAAGTCTTGATACAGATCCAAGAGGATACAAAGATCCATATCAAGGTCAAGTATTAGGTTTTAATGGTAGTATGGAAAGTTTCGGTAACGGTAACCAGAAGACTACGAGAACGGCTTCTACGACCTTCGTTCCGGGATATACTTATAAAGTAGTGTATATCGCTGCAACGGGCGAAGAAACTGCGGACGGCTCTATGATTCTTTACGAGTGCCCGACCGCAACGGTTGGAACGAGTGCCGAAACTTGGACTGCAATACTTGAAAATACGGGATTTGATAACTCTGCTAATGCAAGTGGATATTCACCTGTAGAAAACGTTAATATTTGTTTGTGGTCAAATACTGCAAACGGTGTTGACCTTGTAGTAGATAACGTAAAAGTTACTTCATCTACGGGAACTAACACTTCTAACTTGTTAACTAACGTAAACGTTTCAGTTACTCCGCTCGAACTTGCTGAACCTGCAGACGACTATAACGTTGCAATTTCTACTGAAAGCGCATTTGGTTTCCTTGACGCAGGTATCGACGTAGGATACGGCGAAACCTTGACTTGGACCTTTAAGTTTGATTCGTATAGCGCAGGCGGTTGGCTTGGTTTCTTCGTATCAGAAGGTGACGTTAAATCTAACTGGGAAACTTCAATGGGTGAAGAATACAGCGTTAAGTCTAACCGCGTAGTATTTACTGCATCAAGTTACAACTGGTTGGTAGGAACTCACGAAGGAACTGCAAACGCTAAATCTTTCAGAGCAGGTTACTATTACAAACTCTCTTACACCGCTGTATCAAGCGCAGAGGCAAGTGACGGAATTTTAAGATTCTACGAATGTGAACCGGGAACGTTCGGTACGGCAAGTGAAGCTTGGAACTTGCGTGGTGGCGTTAAAAACTTTGGCGCTGCAAACGCTCCTATGACCGACGTTAGAATCGGTATGATGGAGAGAAGTGGAACGACGAGTGCTGTAATTACAGACAGCGTTATCACTTTGCCTAACGGCGACACCATTAAAGGTGGTCTTTGCGTATCAGGAAACGGAACTGTTTCTATGCAATAATCAACTTTGATTTATTTGGCTTCGGGCTTTTGCCCGAAGCCAATACGCGTATATAGTTGTCTGAAAAAGATATATTTGATATAATTAAAAAGTTGGAGTGACAAGAGAGTCTAAAAAAAGGCTTTGTCGTGACTTTAATTTTATCGGACGAGCAAAAGCGCCCGACAAAAAATGATTTGGTGCTCACGCACCATGAATTGAAACTCAAGTTTTCATGAATTCTCGCTTTGCTCCGTGAATTGTGCTTTTCAAGCACGTTGTGGTACTTTATTTGATTTTTACCACAATGCCTTGCAAGCAAGGCAAATCACGTCGCTTGAGACTATTCATGATTGCAAAGCAATCAAATCATGGCGTAGCCAATTCATTTGTTTAGATTTACTTAAATAAAAACTATACAAGACCAAACAACACTTTAGGAGCAAAAATGAAACAATTTAGAAACGTACATATCGACTTCCATACGGGCGGAACTATTCCCGGAGTTGGCGAGAAATTTGAAAAAGAAGAATTTAAAAAGACCTTACTTGACGCGCACGTGGACTCTATTCAAATTTTTGCAAAGTGTCACCACGGATATTGTTATTACCCGACCAAAGTCGGTACAGTGCATCCTGCATTAAAATTCGACCTTTTAGGGGAACAACTCAAAGCGTGCAAAGAAGCGGGCATTAACGCTTCCGCTTATATTACGATAGGTTATAGCGAACTTGATGCGGACGCGCACCCGGACTGGAACGCGTATGATTTCGATACCAAAAAACCTTTGGCTTTTGACTACGACTATAACGCTAAACCGACGGACAGCAGACCTTTTTGTAGTTGGAGAATACTTTGTCCCAATAACCCCGAGTACAAAAAGCATATATTAGATATTTGCAGGGAAGTTGTCGATCTTTATAATCCCGACGGACTTTTCTTTGATATTTGCGCGGTGGGAGAGCCTTGCGTGTGCCCAAGTTGTGTGAAGGGTATGAAAGAACAAGGGCTTGATCCCGAAAACCGTGAAGACGCGGTAAAATATTTTATCCAACAAAGATTAGTTCTTGCAAAGGAAATAAGAGAAATTCAAGAAAAATCTAATCCAAGCGCATCACTTTTCTTTAACGGAACGGCGGAACTTGAAAAACCTGAATATTTCCCAATGAACACCTTTTTGTCTATGGAAGACCTTCCTACTTGGTGGGGGGGATACGACAAACTTCCTGCGCGCGCCTTTGCTTGTCGCGCGAGCGGAAAGCACGTTATCGGTATGACGGGCAAATTCCATAAAACTTGGGGCGAATTCGGCGGTTTTAAAAACCCCGAAGCCTTACGCTACGAAGTTGCGACTATGCTTGCCTACGGCGCGGGTTGTTCTATAGGCGACCAATTACACCCGTCGGGAAAAATCGACGAGTTTACCTATAAAAATATCGGTTACGCGTATAGTTACGGCGAAAAAATAGAGCCGTGGTGCAAAAACGTTTCTCCCGTTAGCAAACTCTGCATAATACTCTCAAGTGACAGCGCGAGCCTTTTAGGTTTAAGCAAAATGCTTTTAGAGTGTCAATGCGAGTTTGACGTGTCGGACGCAGATATCGGGCTTGATAATTATAGTTGTTTGATAGTGCCTAATAACCCGAAAATTTCCGAAAACGGTAAAAATAATATAGAAAAATTCATTTTATCGGGCAAAAAAGTCGTTCTTTTGGGTAACGCGGTACAAAAAATAGATGCAGGTATCACTTACGTTGGCGAGTCTGAATACGAACTTGATTATATTGAAAAAGGGGACGGCATGGTGTCGCTCTCTTACGGCAAAGCCCACGTCGTTGACCAAAACGGGCTAATTGTTAAAGCGAAGATAAGAAATCCTTACTTTAAACGCAGAACGTACGTGGACTATTGTTCTCACGACAACACACCGTATAGTTTGGAGTCCGTTTCGTATCCTGCTTGCGCAACGAGAGAAAACGTTTTGTATTTCGCTCACGACGTTGGTAAAAATTACGACAATAGCGGAAGTTACTATTTAAGAGAATATTTCTTGGAAAATTTCTTCGAGCATTGGTCGGATAAAACTTATTGCGTTTCGGGTATGCTTTCCCAGTCCCGTATGGTTTTAAACCGTGATAACGACGGCTCTTTCTACGCTTTACACTTAATGAGCGCAATGCCTTCTGAAAGGGGATACTGTAACGTGCTTGAAGATTTCCCCGTGATGCGTGACGTAGTAGTTGACGTTAAGTTGGGTGAGAAAATCAAGTCAGCTATCCTTCAACCGCAAAATAAAAAACTCAAAATCAAGAAAACCAAGGGCGGTTACGTTATAAAAATGCCTGACTTTAAAGTTCATCAATTGGTTGTGTTAGAAATTGCTAAAAAAAAGCAAAAATAACAAAAAAAGAGTTAAAATTGCTTGACATTACGGATAAAACAAACTAAAATAATAAGGCTATTGTGACTTATTCTGCGAATTAGCCCCTTGCGGAATGGTCAAAACAAATTTTTCGGAGGATCTTATGAAAACGTTTATGGCAAAACCCGAAACGGTTGAGCGTAAGTGGTACGTAGTTGACGCTACGGATATGGTTCTCGGTAGACTTGCAAGCCAAGTTGCTTCAATTCTCCGTGGAAAAAATAAACCCACTTTCACTCCTAACGTAGATACGGGAGACCATGTTATTATAATCAATTGCGACAAGGTAGTACTTACCGGACGTAAACTCGAACAAAAGTACTATCGTTACCATACCGGTTACGTTGGTGGACTCAAAGAGATTAAGTACTCTAAACTTATGGAATCAAAACCTGATTTTGCAGTTTACGAGGCTATCCGCGGAATGCTCCCGAAGAGCCCTATCGGTAGACAAATGATCAAGAAACTCAAGGTTTATAAAGGTGCTGAACACAATCATCAAGCACAAAAACCTATTGAGTTGAAGTTTTAATGAGGTGAACTATGGCAGCAGCAAAATCTAAAAAGAAAATACAATACTGGGGAACCGGTAGACGTAAAAAAGCAATCGCACGTGTTCGCCTTATCCCTAACGGAAAGGGTGAAATCGTTATCAACAAGCGTAGCATCGACGAATATTTCGATCTTGAAACCTTGAAACTTATCGTTCGCCAACCTTTGGCTTTGACTGAAACTCTCGACAAGTTCGACGTTGCAGTTAACGTATGTGGCGGTGGTATGACCGGTCAAGCAGGCGCTATTCGTCATGGTATCGCTCGCGCTTTGGTAGTAGCAGACGAGGCTTTCAAACCCGCAGTTAAGAAAGCAGGATTCCTTACTCGTGACCCCAGAGCAAAAGAAAGAAAGAAATACGGCTTGAAGAAAGCAAGACGCGCTCCGCAGTTCAGCAAACGTTAATAGCGGAACACAAGAAATTATTAGCCTCCGCTATTTGCGGAGGCTTTTTGTTAAATGAATTAGTACTTCGTACCATTAATTGACTTCGCTTCGCTTGTCGTGAATAGACCTGCGGTCATGAATAGTCGCTTTGCGACATTAAGGTGTAATTAAAATACCACAATGAAACCAAAGGTTTCAATTCATGTCCAAAGGGCAAATCATGAAAACGAAGTTTTCAATTCATGTCACGTAGTGACAATTCATTTAATAAGGGAGTTTTTATGGAATACGACGTTTTAATTATAGGCGGTGGCCCTGCAGGTCTTACGGCTGGTATTTATGCCGGTAGAGCAGGGGTTAAAACTGCGATTATCGAGAGAAATTTTACGGGTGGACAAGCATCTGAAACTTTTGAAATAGAGAATTATCCCGGCTTTTTAAAGGTTGGAGGTATGGAATTAACTCAACAAATGACGGAGCAAGCAGAGAAATGTGGCGCGGAGATAATTTATGACGAACCCGTGTCGTTTGATGCAACCACCAAAACCGTAACTTTGCTTGACGGCACTAAAATTTCGGGTAAAACCATAATTATCGCAGGGGGAGCAACTCACGCGCATTTGGGCATTGATAAAGAAGACAAACTTCGTGGCAAAGGCGTGTCTTATTGCGCTACTTGTGACGGCGCTTTTTACAAAGGAAAGGTCGTAACCGTCGTAGGTGGTGGAAATACCGCGCTTGCTGATGCTATTTATCTTGCAAAGTTCGCATCTAAAGTTTATCTCGTGCACCGTCGCCGTGAATTCCGCGCGTCACCGTCACTCACTCAAAGACTTTCCGATTTAGGAATAATCGTTAAAACGCCTTTTGTCCCCGAAAGTCTTGTAGAAGGGGACGGAAAACTCAGCGCACTCGTTATCAAAAACCGTGAAACGGACGAAACGGAAACGATAGAAACTGACGGACTTTTTATCGCTATCGGTCAAACCCCCGACACTAAAATGTTCGTGGGTATCAACACCGACGAAAAAGGTTATATCATAACTGACGAAGATATGAGAACAAACGTATCAGGAATTTTTGCAGCGGGGGATATCCGCCAAAAGTTCTTACGTCAAGTTGTGACGGCTTGTGGGGATGGGGCTATAGCCGCTGAACGCGCCGTAGAGTACGTAAACGGTCTATAAACTTCGATAAAACGACATATAAACGTCGAAATACTTCAGAAAGCCCCTATTGGCGCTCGGTCACGTATGTCCATATACGCTCCCTTGCTCCAACAGGGGCTTTCTTCGTCTTTCTCGTTTCTATGCCGTTTTATTTTAATTGCATATAGTAAGTAACTTTTTATTTTTTGATGTTTGTTAAAATTAACAATACTTTTTAATTTTTCACTATTATTTCTTA
>JAZSRG010000205.1:0-3265 GCA_045538365.1 Clostridia bacterium | reverse complement strand
AATTCTGTAAAACCAGGCGTTTCTTCCCCATTTTTATGGCGGTAATACGCATACATTTCCAAACTACTTGAATCCACAAAACCGTAATCTTTTCCATCAAATTTCACGGTTGTTTGATATCTTTTTCCGTCGTCACCTATTCGTCTTACAACTGCGGTATGCTCACCTTTGCTCCAATTTGAAGCAAAATTAGTAGAGAAAAACGAAAAATGTTCGTTATCAACACTTAATATAATATCTCCGTCTTTAAACGCAGAATCTTCCGACACGTACTCGTTAACGTATGCAGAATTTATCTCCGTACAAGGTAAAACGTCACCGTAAAACGTAAAGGTTAACGCTATCAAAAGTATGGCGGACACAAAGTTAAAAAACGCGCCTGCGACAAGGGTTAAAATTCTTTTCCAAGGCTTTTGTCTATTAAAAGAGCCGTCGTTTTCTACGTTTATCTCTTTTTCATTTTCTTCTATTAAAGGTTGATTTTTAGAAGACTTTTCGTCTTCATACTCGTCTTCCCCTTCAAAAGCGCAATATCCACCAAGCGGTAAAAGTCTTATCGAAAAGAGTTCCCCACTTTTTAATTTTCTTTTAAATATCGCCTTTCCAAAACCGATAGAAAATTCGTTTATTTTAAATTTGAGAAGTTTTCCAACCGCATAATGCCCCGCTTCGTGCACGGTTATCATAAACAATAAAGCAAAAATTGCTATTATGATACCACCAACGGTTTTTAAAATACTCAAAAAATCCACGTTTTACTCCTTATTAAATCTCAATTTACTTTTTACAAAACCGTCACACTCTAAAACGTCAGATAAAGAAAAGTTCGTTTTATTAGTGAAATTACTTATCTCTTCTTCTATCATTTTAGATATATCATAAAATCCTATCTTTCCTGCCAAAAACTGTTCAACAGCAACGTCGTTTGCGGCGTTCATAACCGTTCTTAAAAGTCCGCCTGCTCTTCCAACTTCTTCGGCTATTTTAAGACAAGGAAATCTTTTTCTATCCGGCGCATAAAAGTTTAGTTTAGAAAGTTCCACAAAATTTACACTCTTAACGCCTGCATCAATTCGCTCGGGATAAGTCAATGCGTACTGAATTGGTAACAACATTGACGGCATACCCATTTGCGCAATTATCGCACCATCATTATATTCCACCATAGAGTGAATTATACTTTCGGGGTGTATAATCGGCTCGACTTGGTCAATATCAACGTCGTATAAAAATGATGCTTCGATAATCTCTAAACCTTTATTCATTAGCGTTGCGCAATCAACGGTAATCTTTTTGCCCATATTCCAGTTTGGGTGTTTGAGCGCATCTTTTGCCGTAGCCGTTTTAAGTTGTTCTTGCGTATAGTCACGAAAAGCACCGCCACTCGCAGTAATAATTATCTTTTTAACGTCCTTTTGCAAGTTTCCGTTAATTGATTGCCAAATTGCGGAATGTTCGCTATCAACAGGTAAAAGTTTTGCCGTACTCTTTGCAAGTTTTTCTTTTACAAGTTCGCCACCTACAACCAAAGTTTCTTTGTTTGCAAGCGCTACGTCGATATTCATATCAAGGGCTTTTAGGGTTGGAACAAGTCCGTTTATACCGCTACAAGCAACGACAACTACGTCGATATCACTCGTTACACAATCAGATAACGCCGTGGACGAATTAAGAGTTTCGCCCGTGTATCCGCTATTTTTTAATTTATTGTTTGCATTTTCATCCGTTAGTCCGATAAAATCAGGGGTAAACTCTTTTGCTTGCGCTAAAATGTTTTCACAATCAGTGTTTGCAATCAATCCCTTGATTTTGAATTTATCGGGATATCGTCTAACAATTTCTAAGGTTTGCCTACCGATAGAGCCCGTCGAACCAATTACCGTTATCTTTTTCATGTTAAATCACCGCGCTAAAAAGTTCAATAAATAATGCTACGCCAACTAAAACGAAACATAATCCGTCAATTCTATCCATTATTCCGCCGTGTCCCGGGAAAATATTGCCAAAATCTTTAATACCCGTTTTTCTCTTAATTTGACTTGATACAAGGTCGCCAACTTCGTCAAACACAGCGCCAATAATACCTATCGCTAAATACACGATTATTAAAATATTCTTATCAAAACCTAAAGTACCCGGTAAAAGATTTGATTGCTCGAAACACAAATACACGAGTAACGACGCTATTATTCCGCCAATTACTCCGCCGATTGCACCCGATATAGTCTTTTTAGGACTGATTTTAGGACAAAGTTTCTTTCCTTTTATAGCGCTACCTACAAAATAAGCAAACGTATCAGTCAAAACTGAAACCGCTATTATAAGAACTATTAACAACAAACCGTTTTCAAAATGATTTATCTTCAATGCAAAGTACAAGAATAATGCAGGATAAATCATAACAAAAAGTGTAGAAAGTAAATCGTTTATCGTTGAATTTGTTGAAAAAGTAAAACAAACGAGCGCAATAATGCTTGCAAGTATCAACGCGTAAAACACACCGTTTATACCGCTAAATAAGTAAAATCCTGCCCCAAAAAGCACCGCGTATATTAAAAGGGCTACTCTATTACATTTTATATTGATTTTAGAAAAAGCGGAAGTTAATTCGTACATACTTCCAATCATAACGATAAAAATCAAGGCATCAAAAAACAAATTGCTAATCTCTCTCAAAAAGAAAAATCCTACTAAGCAAGCAATTAACGTGACACCCGTCAATATACGTTTAATCATTGTACAATTCCTCCAAATCTTCTCGTTCTTCCCGTATAAATTTTTAAAATCTCTTCTACGTCTTTTTTAGTCATATCGGGCCAAAGTTTATCCAAGAAAATAAACTCCGCATACGCCGACTGCCACAACATAAAGTTACTAAGACGTATTTCCCCGCTCGTTCTAACTACGAGATCAAGTTCGGGAAAATCAGCGGTATCAAGGTTACGAGAAATATCGTCTTCAGTTAATGTTTTACAACCGTTGTTCAAGGCGTTATTAACGGCTCTTACTATCTCTTCACGCCCGCCGTAGTTTATACCTATATTTACTATCATAGCCGTATTATTTTTGGTGCTTTCTTTTACCTTTTCCAAGGCTTCAATTACGTCACTCGGCAAAGCGGATATATCACCCATAACTTTAACCACAACAGGTTTTGCAAGTTTATTAGGAACGTCTTTTTCAACGAACTCCTTAATCATATTAAACAAGGCTTCACGCTCTTTTTCGGGGCGTTTCCAGTTTTCCGACGAAAATGCGTACAAAG
>JAZSRG010000055.1:0-2072 GCA_045538365.1 Clostridia bacterium | reverse complement strand
CAACAGGTCTTTTAAGGACTAATTCATATTTAATTTTTAAAGAAGGTGAAAAGGACGCCATTTTAATCGACGCAGGCGGTGACGTAGAAAAAATTATGCGCGTTGCGAGTGAAAACGGCGTTACAATTAAACACCTTCTTTTAACGCACGGTCATTTTGACCATATAGGCGCGTGCGCTGAACTAAAAAGACAAGGCGCAAAAATTTATATTCACGAACTTGATAAAAGAAAGGTCGAAACCGACGAGTCCTTGTGCGGTTTTTCCGGAATTAAAGTGGAAAAATTTACTCCCGACGTTGTGTTACGCGGTGGAGAAGAATTGTTGGTTTCTGGCTTTTCAGTTAAAGTTTTACATACGCCCGGACACACTTCTGGTAGCGTGTGTTACGTTTTATCCGACGTGATCTTTAGCGGAGATACTTTGTTTTCTCAAAGTTTTGGTCGGACGGATTTAGGGGACGGGAATATCAAATTATTAAGTGATAGCATCATAAATAAACTTTTCACGCTTGACGGAAATTACACCGTTTATCCCGGTCACGATAGCGCAACTGATTTAGATACGGAAAGGCGTTTAAACCCCATTTTTTACTATGTATAAATTCAAAATTAATTTTGCCGAGGACAATTTAATAAACGACTTAAATGAAACGGTACGCGCTTTTTATCCGCACGCAAATGTATCGGAAGACGGAGAGCCTTTAGATATTTTTCAAGCCTATGAAAACGGTGTTTTGCGTAGCGAAATTTCCTTTTTAGACAAGAAATTTAAAAGGGAAGATACACTTGTAAATTCGGACGAAATTTTATTCAAAAGACATAAGAAACGTTTTGTAAAACTTCTTTTGTATTCAGCGTTAAGCGAATTTTTAAACGTAGAATTGCCGTGGGGAAGTTTGACGGGAATTAGACCGACTAAACTTGGTTATGATTTACTCGAAAAACACGGTACAGCGGGTAAATATTTAAGCGAAGAATTTTTGGTGTCTAAAAATCGCGCTAAACTCATTGACGATATAATTTACGAGCAAAAAGGAATATATTCGATTGATGACAAAAACGTAGATTTATACGTAAATATTCCGTTTTGTGTGTCAAGATGTTCTTATTGTTCTTTCGTGTCCGCATTGTGTGATGATAAAAAGAAATTATTATTACCTTACGCAAACGCTATATCCAAAGAAATTGAGTTCGCGCAAAAAATAATAGAAGATAAGGGATTAAACCTTCGAGCAATTTATTGCGGTGGCGGTACGCCCACGTCTTTTAGCGCGGAGTTGCTTGAAATAGTATTTTCCAAATTAAAATTTGTTCCGCCCGAATTTACCGTTGAGTGTGGCAGACCGGACACGATAAGCAAGGAAAAACTTGATTTATTAAAGTCTATTGGTGTTACGCGAATAAGCATAAACCCCCAAACTTTTAATCAAACTGTTTTGGATACTATTGGTCGTAACCACACCGTACAAGAAATTTACGACGCTTATTACCTTGCAAGAAAATACGATTTTGATATCAATATGGACTTAATTGCAGATCTTCCAAACGACACTTACGATTCCTTTATGGATAGCGTAAATCGTTCTATAAATTTAAGCCCTGAAAATATAACCGTTCATACTTTGTCTATTAAACACAGTTCAAAAATGAAGGAAGAAAATTACGACAATCGTGCAAAAGCAACGGACGTAATTAAAATGGTGGACGACGCAAGAGATTTGCTTAAATCACACGGCTATAATCCTTACTATCTTTATCGACAAAAGAACACGAGCGGAAACCTTGAAAACACGGGATATACGAAGGCAGGTCGCGCTTGCGTTTATAACGTAGATATTATGGAAGAGTCAACCTCTATTATAAGTTGTGGGGCAGGAGGCATATCAAAAAGAGTGTTTTCTGAAAGCGGTAGAATAGAAAGACAAAATATTGTCAAGAATATAGAGCAGTACCTAAGAGATATAGAGGAAATAATTATTAAAAAAGAAAGTTTTTTTGCGTAAAATCGTTTTACAATATTTGATTTTTATGCTAAAATATCAAAGGTACGTATTACGAGGTCATTCGAGTT
>JAZSRG010000193.1:0-18258 GCA_045538365.1 Clostridia bacterium | reverse complement strand
TACGGAGACTTTTACAATGATTAAATTAACAAAAGGACAAGTCTATTTTAACGATAATAAACTTTATTCTGAAACTGAAGCACAAGCAACGGGCGCAAATCTTTTAAACGCAGAAAAACGCACGATTGCTTATTCTATTTTGTCATCTCACAACGTTGGCGCGGATGATAAAAAACTTTCTTTAAAGTTTGACGCGCTTGCATCTCACGATATTACTTACGTAGGTATTATTCAAACTGCAAAAGCAAGTGGTTTGACTTCTTTTCCTATACCTTACGTTTTGACTAACTGTCATAATAGCCTTTGCGCTGTTGGCGGAACTATAAACGAAGACGACCACTTATTCGGTCTTTCCGCCGCTAAAAAGTACGGTGGAATTTTCGTGCCCCCACATCTTGCCGTTATACATACTTATATGAGAGAAATGATGAGTGGTGCGGGAAAAATGATTTTGGGAAGTGACTCACACACTCGTTACGGCGCGCTTGGTACTATGGCTATAGGCGAAGGCGGTCCGGAACTCGTAAAACAACTTTTATCCCGTACTTACGACGTTGCATACCCCGACGTTATCGCAGTAGTTTTAAAGAACAAACTTCGTCACGGTGTTGGTCCGCAAGACGTTGCTTTGACTTTAATTGGCGAAGTATTTAAAAACGGATTCGTTAAAAACAAAGTTCTCGAATTCGTAGGGGACGGCGTTCAAAATCTTTCAATGGAAGAGCGTAACGGTATCGACGTTATGACGACGGAAACGGCTTGTTTGTCTTCTGTTTGGGTAACGGACGAAAAGACTCAAGCATATTTTACCGAAAGGGGAAGAGCGGACGCTTATAAACGTTTATCCCCCGATGCTTTTGCTCGCTACGACGGAGCAGTAGAGATTGACTTGAGTAAGGTTGAGCCTATGATTGCTTTGCCTTTCCACCCAAGCAACACTTACACTCTTAAAACTTTACTTGAAAATACTCGCGATATTTTTGCAGAGTGCGAAAAGAACGCTAAAGAATTAAGGGGCAAAAACGCTCCCGCGCTTGACTTAATGTCTTCTGTAAAAGCAGACGGCGTTCACGTTTGCCAAGGCGTAATAGCCGGTTGCGCAGGTGGTACTTTTGATAATATCGTAAGAGCAGGTAACATTTTGAAAGGCAAGAGTATAGGAAACGGTGACTTTACGTTGTCAGTATATCCGTCAAGCCAACCCGTATATGCTGAACTTGTTAAAACGGGCTCGATTCTCGACCTTATGCAAGCAGGAGCAATCGTTAAAACTGCGTTCTGCGGACCTTGTTTCGGCGCGGGTGACGTACCTGCGAACGGAACTCTTTCTATTCGTCACACGACGCGTAACTTTGAGAGCAGAGAAGGAAGCAAACCTGCGGACGGACAAAGCGCAGGCGTTGCTCTTATGGATAGTTTGAGTATTGCCGCAACCGCTGCAAACGGTGGTAGATTGACGAGCGCAATGGATATCGATTTCGACGATACCGTACCCGAATTTAAATTTGACAAAACCATTTATAACAATAGAGTATATTACGGATACAAAAAACCCGAAGACAACGAACTCAGATACGGTCCGAATATTGCAGATTGGCCCAAGATTGACGAACTTAAGGATAACCTTTTAGTTAAACTTGCAGCCGCAATCTACGACGACGTAACCACGACTGACGAACTTATCCCATCAGGCGAAACTTCCTCATATAGATCTAATCCGCTTAAACTTGCGGAATTTGCTTTATCTCGTAAAGTACCCGAGTACGTAGGACGAGCAAAAGCAATTAAGAGCGAAGACTTGAACAGCGCAGAACTTAAAAACGTGCTTTCAAAAGTTGGCGGAAACGCAGATACCGTAAGTTACGGAAGCGCAGTTTACGCAACCAAGCCCGGTGACGGAAGCGCAAGAGAACAAGCAGCGTCCTGTCAAAGAGTTTTGGGCGGAGCGGCTAACTTTGCTGTCGAGTACGCAACCAAGAGATATAGAAGTAACTTGATAAACTGGGGTATGTTCCCGTTCTTGATAGACGAAAAATTGTCCGTTGGCGACTACGTGTACGTTAAAGACGTTTTGAGTGGTTTGAAGAGTGGAGCAACTGAGTTTAAAGCAGTTATCGTAAGAGATAACGAAACTAAAGAAATCACCTTAAAAACGGGAGATTTAACGGACGCAGAACGCAAAATCATTGCTTGCGGATGTTTGATGAACTATTATAATAAAGGAAACTAAAAATGGCATATCTTTCTCTTTATAGAAAATTTAGACCTAACACCTTTGACGGGCTACTTGGTCAAGACCATATCGTTAAGATTTTGAGAAACCAAATAGCAACCAATACGATAGGTCACGCATATTTATTTACAGGAGCAAGGGGCACGGGTAAAACAAGCGCGGCGAAGATTTTTGCGCGCGCTGTTAACTGTTTAAGTCCTGTTAACGGTTCTCCTTGTGGAAAATGTGACGTTTGTCAAGCCTTGTCGGTGTCCGCTAACCTTGACGTGTTAGAAATTGACGCCGCAAGTAATAATGGTGTTGACGAAATTAGAGATTTAAGAGAAAAGATACAATATCCTCCCGTTAACGGAAAATATAAAGTTTATATCGTAGATGAAGTGCACATGCTTTCAATCCAAGCCTTTAACGCTTTGCTTAAAACCTTGGAAGAACCGCCTGCGCACGCGCTATTTATTCTCGCAACTACGGAAGTGCAAAAAATACCCGATACCATATTATCGCGTTGTATGCGTTTTGATTTTAGGTTGTTACCCGAGAGTTTGATAGCATCTCACCTTGAAAACGTTTTTAATGAAATTGGAAAAGACGTTGAAAAAACCGCAATCAACATGATAGCGTCCGCAGGGGAAGGCAGTATGAGAGACGCGCTTTCCGTTGCTGATATGTGTGTGTCTTATACGACGGGAAAACTCACTTACGACGACGTTTTGAACGTTTTAGGCGCAACGGATAGAAAGGTTATCGTGTCCCTTATAGAAAATACTTTATTGGGCGACTCGAAGACTACGATGCAAATAATTGATGATGTTGTAAAAAGCGGTAGAAGTATGGGCGTGCTCGCAAGAGATTTGTCAACTATGCTAAGAAACGTGCTCTTGCTTAAAGTTGACGAACGTAACGATATAGGACTTCCCGAACAATTAGTTGAAAGGTTAAAAGAGATTGCAAAAGAATACAATATGGGACGTTTGTTGTATTCACTCGAAGAAGTTTGCAAACTTGAAACCGAGATGAAATACAGCGTTCAACCAAGACTTTTGTTAGAAGCAACCGTCTTAAAAATAGGTGAACAAAAAGCCGATTTGAGTGAAAGGGGACTCTTTAACAAAGTCGTTCTTTTGGAAAAGAAATGCAACGAACTTGAAGAAAAACTTAAAAACGGCGTAACCGTAGTTCAAAGCGCGCAAAAAGACGTTAGCGTTGCGGAAAAGAAGTTGGACGAAATCGTACCCGACGATATGGGCGGAGATCCAAAAAGAATATGGGCGAGATTAGTTCGTTATACTCGTGACGTTAAAATGTTTGCTTTGTACGCTGCAAGTTTGTCGGTTACGGATACCGTAATAGAAGGCAATAATTTTATTGTCACGATGGACGACGGTACGACTAATTATTCAATATTGTCAGCAAAACAAAACGTGGACGAAATTTCGCGTATTCTTACTAAAATTACGGGTGTTGAATACAAGTTTGTATGCAAACTCCCTGAAGGCGTAGAAACCCCTGCGGAAGCCGATATTGAAAGAATAAAGGCTTTGGTAGGCGACGATAAATTAAAAATAATTAAGTAAATAAGGAGAATTATTATGGCAAAATTTGGCGGTGGCTTCGGTGGCGGAAATATGAACCAAATGATGGCTCAAGCAAGAAAAATGCAACAAGATTTACAACGCGCTCAACAAGAAATTGCAGAAAGCGAAGTAGTAGGTTCTGCAGGCGGAGTTGTTGAAATCGTTATGACGGGAGAGAAGAAAGTCGTATCCGTTTCTATCGAACCTGAAGCAGTTGATCCTGAAGACGTAGAAATGCTCGAAGATTTGATTCTTGCAGCGTTTAATTCCGCAACGGAAGAAGTTGATAAACTTTCTGCCGAAAAACTTGGTCCTATGGCAGGTATGCTTGGAGGAATTAGGTGAGAAATATAGAGTCTATTGCGCGTCTTGTCGCAAGATTTCATTCTTTACCAGGCGTTGGGCTCAAAACGGCGGAACGTTATGCTTACGCCGTTATTTCAATGAGTGAAGAAGAAGCAAGGGAATTTGCCGATTCTTTGCTTGACGTTAAACGCAAAATCAGATTATGTAAGGTGTGCGGTAATTTTACGGATAGAGAAGTTTGCTCTATTTGTGAAACCCGTGATAAGTCTATTATTTGCGTTGTTAAAGAACCCAAAGACGTGACGGCAATGGAAAAATTGAAAGATTTTAAAGGCGTTTATCACGTTTTGCACGGAGTATTAGACCCTTTAAATAACGTTGGTCCAAACGATATAAGAGTTAAAGAACTCGTATCGCGACTTGACGGCGTTCGTGAAGTTATTATGGCGTTGAGTTCAGATGCAAACGGAGAAGCAACTTCAATGTACGTATCTAAACTTTTAAAGCCTCTCGGTATCAAAGTTACTAGACTTGGTAGCGGTATTCCTGCAAATTCCGACATAGAATACGCTGATGAGATGACTTTAATGCGCGCTATGTCAGATAGAAAAGAAATTTAAGTGAAAAAACCTTGATTTAATTTTTATTTTAGGGTATAATAATAGGGCTGTGCTAAGTGGGGAGCTAGCGGTGCCCTGTAACCTGCAATCCGCTATAGCAGGACGTATCAGCCTTATGAGGCTTTTTATATGGAAAGCCGGCGCAGTTAAGGGACGTTGATAACGGGGTCCTGTGCAATATCATACCGTGAACCATGTCAGGGTCTGACGACAGCAGCATTAAGCGGATTTTGGTGTGTGCCACAGGGAAGCTTCGGAGGAGTAACCTGATTGCGTATCGTTTCGGTATAAATTGTCAGAGTAAGGCGGCACAGTTTTTTGACTACGACGGGGACAAATTTTGTCCCCTTTTTTATAGGTGAGATATGGATAGCATACATAAAATACCAATTAACGAAGCATTTTCGGAAACCTGCGGTTGTCCAATATGTAGATTGTATAAAAGATACGACGATATCGCTATACAGTTTTTGTTTGAAGAAGGGGTTATGAATCCCGAAACGAGAATTCAAACCAATAGATACGGTTTTTGTGATAGACATATTGATGCAATTTTGCAACAAAGACAGTCTTTATCCGTAGCCCTTTTGCTTGAAACAAGACTTCAACGCTTACAAGGAGTTTTGTATGAAAAAGCGAGCCCAAAATCTGTTATTAAGGAAATAGAAGACGCGGAAAACAATTGCTATATATGTAACCGATTAAATAACTCAATGGCGGAAATCGCGGAGTTTATAAGTTATATGTATAAGGAAGAAAAAGAGTTTGTGGAAAAGTTTGACGCGCAAGAATATTTTTGCTTACCGCATACGAAATTGCTTATTGAAAACTGCAAGTTAAAGGGGAGCGCGCAAAAAGAATACGTACAAAAAATACTTAAAAAGAACACGAATTTTTCATTAAGACTTAGAAAAAGACTTAGAAATTACGCGGAAAGTTTTGACTACAAAGCAGTACCTGGCTCGGGAGAGAAAGATAAAGTTGCATCTCAAATTGCAGCCAATTATTTAACAGGAAAGCGTGATTAGTTGCCTAAAATAATATTAACTATTATAAAAACTCGCCATTTATATAACTATGGCGAGTTTTTGTTTTTGCGTAAAATTATTTAATTTCGGCTTTTTTTGTAAAAATGCGCCACGTTTACGTATCCGTATAAGGAATTTATCAAAATAAAGAAGACGCAAACGAAGATTGCGGGTATAGTAATTTGCACGATATTAGGAAAGGCGAATAATAGGTTTTTAATAAAAGTCGCGCCGTACGCGCAAACACCCACGGTAACGCACTCAACGAGAGTTTTATTAAATAGATTTCTAAAAGAAAACCCAATTGCTTTTTTCAAAGTTTTGCAGTTTAAAAATCCCGTTATCAAGTACGATAAACCCAACCCAACGGCTATGGCGTAAGTCCCGATAAAGAGTGGGAGTGCTATCATTGATACAAGACAAAACAACGAACCTATCACGTAGTTTTTCATGGTTTTTAACTCAAATCCGCAAGAGTCTAATATGGTTGACGATACGTTATTTATGCTCATAGGAAGCATAATGATAGCCGTCATGGATATATAAAAACCGGATTTTTCGTCATTGTAAAAAAGCAATCCTATATTTTCGCCAAGCGGTATAAATAAAGCCATAAATATACAAGCGCAAAATATTGAGAGCATTAAACTACTTTCAATCTTTCTTTTAAGTTGAATTACGTTATTTTGCGCGTTCAAAGTTGCAAGTTCGGGAACGAGAACTGTGGATATAGAGCCTGTTAGAGTTAATGGCGAGAGTAAAAGTGGCATTGCCATACCCATAGCGCGCCCGTATTCACTCATAGCGTGCGACGTTGAGAGTCCGCTTTTAACAAGCATAGCGGGAACTATTATTGCAATTAAAGAGTTAATTAAAGAATTATATACGCGAACGGCGGTTAGTGGTAAAGCCGTTTTTATGGTGGACTTGTATCCTGAAGGACGACCGAATCTTCCACCGTGAATAAAGAAGAGTATTAAAAGTATTCCCGTGCATATATAATCCGATAGAGTAAAGGACAGCGCCGTGCCGTACGCTCCTTTTATTCCCATACAAATTCCGCTTATAAAGATAAGTCCGAGTCCAATTCTTATTACGCACTCAAAAAACTCCGTTAAAGCAAAGAGAGAAAAGTTTTTTCTTCCCCAAAACCAACCGCGAATTATGCCGTAAGCCGTAGTAGAAAGAGTGGACGGCAGAAGAACTAAAAACAAAGGAAGACATCTTTCGTCCGAGAAAAGGAAGGAGAAAGAGCCTGAAAAAGCGTAAAAGACTGCAATTATAAACGCGCTGATAGATAAACCGATAATTAGAGCGGAAGAAACGAAAGACTTTTGCTCTTTTTCGCGCCCCACGGCATAGAGTTCGGCAGTTTTTCTTGATAGCGTTAGAGATAAACCTGACGTTAGAGTTGCGAAAAGAAAAAACACGGAAAGGGCAATTTGATAAATTCCGAGATTTTCCGCTCCTATCGTACGGGATAAATATATCCTAAAAAGAAAAGATAAAACGCGTGTTATTACGGACAAAAAAGAGACTGTAAGCGTTGCTTTAATTAAACTATTTTTCATCATTTGGAATAATTAACACCTGTCCTGCGAAGACGAAAGGTTTTTCGAGTTTATTCGCATTCATAAGTTGGGTTAGTGAAACGTTTAATTTTACTGCGATTTCGGACAGTTTTTCAAAAGGTTTCACGGTATATATTGCCTTAGTTGGACGAATTATCAGCCTTGCTCCTTCAAATAAATTGCAAGAGAAGTTGTTGTCAAATTTAATTCCTTCAGGGGATACTCCGAATTTGCTCGCAATACTTGCGAAAGTGTCGCCTTTTTGTACTCTATAAACAGTTATCATTTTTGCCTCCGCGTTTACTATATATTTAGTAATAATATATATGCAAAAAATTTTTTAATTATATATAAAAATTATTCAAATTACTTTACAAAATTTTTTCAGGGTGTTATACTTTATATGCTAATCTTTAATCTCGGTACGGGTGACCGGAAAGATAGTTACTTTGCTAATATTGTATGCTTTTGTAACGGTCTTTTCGCGTACGCGTATAAGACCGTTTTTTGTTTAGTGGGGTATAGTATGACAAAATTATCAACTGTTGAAGTAATTGACGAAGTTTCTATGGGTCGTATGATTGAGCGACTTGCTCACGATATCGTAGAAAAAAACAAAGGCACGGACAACTTGTGTTTAGTAGGTATTCGTACTCGTGGCGTTTATCTTGCAGAGCGTATTGCTCGCGCTATTGAGAGATTTGAGTCCGTAGCCCTCCCGCAAGGAATACTTGATATTACCTTTTACCGTGACGACTTAGGACTTATCGACCAAGTTCCTGAAATCAAGGGTAGCGAATTGCCCTTTGACGTTACTGGTAAAACTATTGTTTTAATCGACGACGTTTTGTTTACGGGACGTACGGTTAGGGCAGCCGTTGAAACGGTTATGAATAACGGCAGACCAAGCAAGATTCAACTTTTAGTGCTTGTGGACAGAGGACACAGGGAACTTCCCGTGTCTGCTAATTTCGTTGGTAAAAACCTTCCCACGTCTAAACTTGAGAAGGTTAAAGTATATTTCTCTGAAATAGACGGTCGTGACGGCGTTGAAATAATTAAAATCAATGAATGAGTGCTTATTTTGGCATTCATTTTTTTATAGGAGTGGAAAATGTTATCTAAAAAAGACTTGTTAGGACTTAACGATATGCCGAAAGAAGAGATAGAACTTATTCTCGAAACGGCTACAAATATGAAAAAACTTTTAAAACAAGGCGTTAAAAAGTTGCCAAATCTTCAAGGTAAATCTGTTATCACTTTGTTTTATGAGAATTCAACGAGAACGCGTGTTTCCTTTGAACTTGCATCCAAATTTATGTCTGCGGTTGCTGCAAACATATCCGCGTCATCAAGTTCGGTAGCAAAGGGCGAAACTTTGATTGATACGGGCAAGACGCTTGACTCTATGTGTACGGACGTTATTATTATCCGTCACCCGATAGGTGGCGCGCCCGCTCTTCTTGCGCAAAACGTTAAAGCAAGCGTAGTTAATGCAGGTGACGGCATGAACGAACACCCGTCGCAAGGACTTTTAGATATGCTCACTATAAAAGAGCGTTTTGGAGATTTTAAAGGGCTTAAAGTAGCCATTGTTGGTGACATTAAGCACTCAAGAGTTGCAAAAAGCGATATCTTTGGTTTGACCAAAATGGGCGCGGATGTTTGCTTGTTCTCACCGTCAACTTTAATGCCTTCGGGTATTGAAAACTTTGGCGCAAAGATTTGTTCTTCAAGAGAAGAAGCCCTTGACGGCGCCAACGTAGTTATGGGACTTAGATTGCAACTTGAAAGAATGAAAGGCGGATTATTCCCCTCCGTTGCGGAATATCACGAGTTTTACGGAATCAACGACAAACATTTATCTCTTGCCGCTCCTAACGCTATCGTTATGCACCCGGGCCCCGTTAACCGTGGGGTTGAGTTATCATCTTCAGCAATTGACGCAGACGTTAGTTTGATAAACGAGCAAGTAAATAGCGGTGTAGCCGTTCGTATGGCGATACTATCCCTTTTAACCAAGAAATAAGGCGGTGTAATATGAATAAACTTTTAATTAAAAACGGCACGATTGTAAACGCGGACGAAGTTAAAAAGTCCGATATACTTATAGTTGACGGCAAAATTTCCGAGATTGCAGAAAACGTTCAAGATGATAACGCAGAAATTTTAGATGCAAGCGGAAAATACGTTCTCCCTGGACTTATTGATTTACACGTACATTTAAGAGAACCGGGACTTGAATACAAAGAAGATATTGAGAGCGGTAGCAAAGCAGCGGCTCACGGTGGTTTTACGGGTATTGCTTGTATGCCGAACACTAAACCCGTTTGCGACAACGCTGTTACCGTTAAGTACATTAAAGCAAGAGCGCAAGAAGTTGGGCTCACAAAGGTTTATCCTATAGGCGCTGCAACTAAAGGCTTGGATGGACAAGAACTTGCAGAGATTGGTAAAATGAAAAAATTCGGAGCGGTTGCAGTAAGTGACGACGGTAAACCCGTAGCAACGGGACAAATGACTAGACTCGTTATGGAATACGCAGACGACTTCGGTATTAAACTTCACGCGCATTGTGAAGACAAGTCTTTGTCAGGGGACGGCGTTGTAAACGAAGGTAAGTTTTCCACTTTCGTAGGACTTAAAGGTATCCCTAACGTTTCTGAAACGGCAGGAGTTTTGAGAGAAATCTCAATTGCGGAAAACTTTGGAAAGAGCGTTCATATTTGTCACGTTTCAACTAAAGAAAGCGTAAAAGCAATAAGAGAAGCCAAGGCAAGAGGTGTAAAAGTTACGGCGGAAACTTGTCCGCATTACTTCACCTTAACAGATGAGGCAATTACGTCTTTTGATACGGCAACCAAAGTTAATCCGCCACTTAGAGCAGAAGAAGACAGACTTGCAATTATCGAAGGACTTCGTGACGGCACGATAGACGTTATAGCAACTGATCACGCGCCACACCACGTTGACGATAAAAGAGTGGAGTACGCAAACGCGGCTTTCGGTATCACGGGACTTGAAACGTCATTTTCTTTGAGTTACACCAAACTCGTTAAAGAAAACGGATTTACTCTTCCTGAACTCGTTAGCCTTATGAGTAAAAAACCCGCCGAAATTATAAACGTTGAAGGGGGAGAAGTTAAGGTGGGCGCAAGCGCTGATATAGCGATAGTTGACCTTGACGCGGAATACGTGATTGATAAAAACAAATTCTATTCAAAAGGCAAAAACACGCCGTTTGACGGAAGAACTGTTAAAGGTAAAGTCTATGCGACTTTATTAGATGGTAAGATAGTACACAAGGAGGACGAGATATATGGTTGATAGACTTATTGAAGAGATTATAAAGAAGCAAAATCCATCCGTTGCAGGAATAGATACTTCTTTATCGTATCTTCCTGACGAAGTTAAGGCAAACGTTAAGACTTTTGAAGACGCAGGCAAAGCAATATTCGAGTTTAATAAAGAACTTATCGATAGCCTTTACGACGTAGTGCCTGCAGTTAAAGTGCAAGTAGCGTACTACGAAATGTACGGCGAGCACGGTATGATTGCTTTCAAAAAGACTTGTGAATACGCGTCCGAAAAAGGACTCGTAGTTATAGCGGACTGTAAGAGAAACGATATAGGCTCGACTGCATCTTGTTATGCAAAAGCGTATTTAGGAGAAACGGAGTTGGGGGATGGAAAGCAAAGCGCATTTCCCGCCGACTTCTTGACTGTTAACGGATACTTGGGTACGGACGGAATTAAACCTTTTACCGACCAAGGAAAAGGAATATACGTTTTAGTTAAAACTTCTAACCCATCAAGCGGAGAACTTCAAGATCTCGTTTTGCAAAACGGAAAAACCGTTTACGAGCAAATGGGCGAATTCGTAGAAAAATGGGGAAGTGACAGCATAGGAAAATACGGTTACTCTGACGTAGGCGCGGTTGTAGGAGCAACTTACAAAGAGCAAGCAGAGAAATTACGCGCGCAAATGCCTACGACCTTTTTCTTAGTGCCCGGTTACGGAGCGCAAGGCGGAACTGCGGAAGATTTAGTAGTTTGCTTTGACGATAAAGGTTTAGGCGCGATAGTTAATTCTTCTCGCGGAATTATTTGCGCTTATAAAAAAGAAAAGTACGCAGGACTTGGAATAGGCGGTGCTGCAAGGGCAGCGGCTATTGATATGAAGAACGACATTTTAAACGCGCTTTCTTCACGCGGTATAAATAAAATTGGAGGTTAATATGGCATATTTGACTTTAATTGACGGAACTCAATACGAAGGTGTTAGTTTCGGTTACGAATCGGATAGCATGGGAGAGGTTGTATTCAATACGGGAATGACGGGATATCAAGAACTTTTGACCGATCCGTCTTACGTTGGACAAATCGTTAATATGACCTATCCTCTTATCGGTAACTACGGTGTAACTCCCGAAGACTCGGAATCAGATTCACCAAAGGTTAAGGGCTTTATCGTAAGAGATTACTGTGAAGCGCCTTCTAACTGGAAGATGAAAGACACCCTTAAAGATTATTTGCAACAAAACAAAATCGTTGCTATCCACTCAATCGATACTCGCGCGCTTACCCGCAAAATAAGAGAAAGCGGAACAATGCCCGGTATCATTACTCAAGAAAAACCGACTAAAGAGCAATTAGAAGCCCTTAAAAATTATAAAGTAGAAAACGTAGTAGAGCAAGTAACTACTAAAGAAAAATACGTTATAGAGGGCAAAGGCAAAACTATAGCGGTTATCGACTACGGTGTAAAACGTTACATATTGACGTGTTTGTCAGCAATGGGCTTTAATCTCGTAGTTTATCCGGCAAGCGTTACGGCGGAAGAAGTTTTGGCAGGTAATCCTGACGGAATACTTTTAACTAACGGACCGGGGGATCCCAAAGAAAATAAAAAAGCAATTGAAGAAATCAAAAAACTTATCGGTAAAAAGCCTATGTACGGTATTTGCTTAGGACACCAATTTTTGGCTTTGGCATACGGCGGAAACACCATTAAACTTAAATACGGACATCGTGGCTCAAATCACCCCGTTAAAGATTTATCAACGGGACAAGTTGTTATCACGAGCCAAAACCACGGATACGCGGTTGATCCTGACAGCATTAAAGATTTTGGTAAGGTTTCTCACGTTAACTTAAACGACGGCACGGTAGAAGGTATTGAATACAACGACGGTATGACGGTATCCCTTCAATTCCACCCCGAATCAATGCCCGGACCAAATGACAAGAACTATCTCTTTGAACGTTTCAAAGCGATGGTAGAGAATTCTAATAAGTGAGGTGAGAGAATATGCCAAGAGATATGAGTTTGAAAAAAGTATTGATAATAGGAAGCGGACCTATAGCAATAGGTCAAGCGGCAGAGTTTGACTATGCGGGCACTCAAGCGTGCAAAGCGTTAAAGGAACAAAATATTGAAACCGTTCTCGTTAACTCAAACCCTGCAACCATAATGACGGACAAACAAATGGCAAACAAGGTTTATCTCGAACCTTTGACCGTTGAAGTTTTGAAAAATATTATTCGCAAGGAAAAACCGGACAGTATTTTGCCCACGCTTGGTGGACAAACGGGCTTAAACCTTGCTTGCGAACTCGCAGAAAGCGGATTTTTGGACGAAGTTGGCGTTAAACTTTTAGGTACGACGGTTGAATCTATCAAAAAATCAGAAGATAGAGAACTTTTCAAAGAAACAATGGAAAAGATAGGCGAGCCTTGTATCGATAGCGCTATCGTTCATACCGTTGAAGAAGCAATAGAGTTTGCAAATACCGCAGGTTACCCCCTTATCGTTCGTCCTGCATACACTTTAGGTGGAACGGGCGGCGGTATGGCTGACAACGAAGAAGAACTTGCAAAAATTTGTGAGAGTGGACTTCGCGCAAGCCGTGTAACCCAGTGCCTTATAGAAAAATCTGTTGCAGGTTGGAAGGAAATTGAGTTTGAAGTTATGCGTGACTCTTTTGGTAACGTTATAACTATTTGTAGTATGGAAAACCTTGATCCCGTAGGTATTCACACGGGAGATAGTATAGTTCTCGCTCCTGCTCAAACATTAAGAGATAAAGAATATCAAATGCTTCGCTCTGCCGCGCTCAATATCATTAACGAATTGAAAATTTGCGGTGGATGTAACGTTCAATTCGCTCTTGATACAAAGAGTATGAACTATGCGGTTATCGAAGTTAACCCGCGTGTATCCCGTTCGTCCGCGCTAGCAAGTAAAGCGACTGGTTATCCTATCGCAAGGGTAGCGGCGCTCGTTGCAATCGGTTATAAACTTGACGAAATACCAAACGGTGTTACGGGTACGACTTATGCTTGCTTTGAGCCTACTATCGACTACGTTGTATGCAAATTCCCACGTTGGCCGTTTGATAAATTCACTAGCGCAGACAAAACTCTTGGAACGAAGATGAAAGCAACGGGTGAAGTTATGAGTATCGGCGCAAACTTTGAAGCGTCTTTACTAAAAGCAATTCGTTCTTTGGAATTGAATTTCTATAGCACGGAACACCCAATGTTTGCTTATATGTCGAGAGAAGACTTGATATCCGAACTTGCAAAGAAAACGGACAATAGACTTTTCTGTATATGCGCAGCGTTAAGAAAAGGCTTATCTATCGAACTTATCAACGAAATTACCAAGATTGACGCTTGGTTCTTGACCAAAATCAAACATATCGTTGACGAAGAAGAAGCAATCAAACTTAACGGCGTAGAATACTTAACTAAAGATAAATTAAAACACTTAAAATATTTCGGTTTTTCGGATAGAGCAATCGCAACTTGGTGTGATATGAGCGAAATCGAACTCCGCAATATGAGAAAAGAAATGGGTATTTTACCGACTTATAAAATGGTTGATACTTGCGGTGCAGAGTTTGAAGCGGTTAGTCCGTATTACTATTCGTCTTACGAAATCGAAAACGAATCTAATCCCGATAGAAAAGATAAAACTATCGTCGTACTTGGAAGCGGTCCTATAAGAATAGGACAAGGCGTTGAGTTTGACTATTGCTCGGTACAATCAATTTGGGCGTTAAAGAAACTTGGATACAAGGCAATTATCGTAAATAATAACCCCGAAACCGTTTCAACGGACTTCGATATATCGGATAAACTTTATTTCGAGCCGTTGACAAGTGAAGACGTTTGGAACGTATTAGAACTTGAAAAACCCGAAGGCGTTATCGTGCAATTCGGTGGTCAAACGGCAATCAAACTTGCAAAATCCGTTGACGATATGGGTTACAACATTTTGGGTACTACCGTATCTGCAATAAATGATGCAGAAGACCGTGAAGAGTTTGATAAACTTCTTGAAAGACTTGGAATAGAAAGACCTCGTGGAGCGACCGTATTTACAAAAGAAGAAGCGCTTGAAGTTGTGGAAGATCTTGGATTCCCCGTACTTGTTAGACCGTCTTACGTTTTGGGTGGACAGGGTATGGAAATTGCTTACACCAAAGACGATATCGAAAACTATATGGATATTATCTTAAAGACTGCAAAACAAGAACACCCCGTATTAATTGATAAATACATTTCGGGTAAAGAACTTGAAGTTGACGCAATATGCGACGGAGAGAGCGTGCTTATTCCGGGTATTATGGAACACATTGAACGTACTGGCGTTCATAGTGGTGACAGTATTAGCGTATATCCTGCTATGTCTTTCTCGGATAAAGTCGTTGAAAAAATCGTAACGATGACGGAAAAACTCGCTATTGAAACGCGTACCGTTGGACTTATCAATATTCAGTACATTTTAAAAGACGACGAGTTGTATATTATCGAGGTTAACCCACGTTCTTCTCGTACCGTTCCTTATATTAGCAAAGTAACGGATATTCCTATGGTACAACTTGCAACGCGTTGTTGTTTGGGTGAAAAACTTAAAGATTTGGGCTACGGCACGGGCTTGTATAAGTCAAGCAAAGTATTTGCCGTTAAAGTTCCCGTATTCTCAAACGATAAATTGAGTAATTTGGAAATCATATTGAGTCCCGAAATGAAATCAACCGGTGAAGTTTTAGGTTTATCAACCGACTTTAACGAAGCGCTCTTAAAAGGTCTTATCGCATCAGGTATGAATCCTAACCGCAATAGTGGTGTACTTGTGACTGTTGCTAACCAAAATAAAGCCGAAGTAATACCCATTGCAAAGAATTTGGTTGAACTCGGTTACAAACTTTACGCAACCGCAGGAACGGGTAAATTACTCACAGAAAACGGATTAGACGTAAAAATCGTTGGTAAACTTCACGATTGTGACGATATTATGGATTTAATTAAGTCAAGAGAAGTTAGAATTATTATAAATACGCCGACCAAAGGACGTAACTCTGACCGCGCAGGATTTAAGATTAGACGTTTGGCTGTAGAACAAGGTGCAAACTGCTTCACGTCACTTGATACCGTAAACGCTTTCGTTAGAGCAATGTCGCTTGGTAAGGTTGATAAAGACCTTAACGTAATCTCACTTCAAGAGGTAGATGAAATTAATGAAAGAAACTAAGGTTATTATTGAAAGAAATAGGGAAGTAGCCGAAGGTATTTTTGAAACCACTCTTTTACTTGATGAACCGGCAGAAGACCTTTGGGCGGGAAAATTTCTAAACGTAAGCGTAGGGGACAACAGTCACGTTTTAAAACGCCCGTTTGGAATATCCGATTTTGACGCTCAAGGAAAACTCGTTAAGTTTTGTTATCAAGTAAAAGGGGAAGGCACAAAGTCCTTGTCACAATTAAAATCTGGCACGGAGTTAAAAGCAACTTTACCTTTGGGAAACGGTTTCTTATTATCTAAAAAATGGAAGAAAGTAGCGATTATCGCAGGTGGCATGGGCGTGTGTCCTTTTGGCGCAATGGGTAAGAGTTACGACAACGTAGAATTTACCGCATATCTCGGTTTTAGAAACAAACGCGCGGAATGTTTGACTAAAAGAATTGCAAATTTTGCCGACGTTAAAATTATATACGACGACAAACCTCAGAAGTACGCAAAGAACGCCGTTGAACTTTTTTTGAACGACTATAAGAACCAAAATTTCGATGCAATCTTGACTTGTGGTCCTAAACCTATGTTAAGTGCTCTAAAAAAAGCCCTTTTAGAGAATAATATCGATATTCCTTGTTTTGTGTCTTTAGAAGAAAGAATGGGCTGTGGCGTTGGCGCTTGTTTAGTTTGCGTATGTAAACAAGCAAAGGCTGACGGAAACGTTAGGGTTTGCAAGGACGGACCGGTATTCCCGATAGGAGACGTGGAACTATGAGGGTAAAATTAGGCGTTAATATTTGTGGAGTAGAGTTTAAAAACCCGATTATTGCAGCATCAGGAACTTACGGATTTGGTCGCGAATACAACGAGTTTTATCCGATATCTATTCTCGGTGGCATATCAACAAAAGGAACGACTTTAAAACCCAGACTAGGAAATCCTACGCCAAGAATTGCGGAAACTCCAAGCGGTATTTTGAACGCAGTAGGTTTGCAAAATCCAGGTGTTGAGCATTTTATTGAATACGATTTACCGTTTTTAAAAGAGTCGGGCACTAAAATCATTGCAAACGTTGCAGGAAGCACGCTTTCAGACTATGAAGAAATAGCCGAAAGACTTGACGGATTAGTTGATATGATTGAACTCAATATATCTTGTCCCAACGTTAAAGAAGGTGGCGTTGCTTTTGGTATAAAACCTGAAAGCGTACAAAACGTAACGGAGAAAGTTAAAGCAAAACTTTTAAAAACACCCCTTATGGTTAAGTTGTCGCCAAACGTAGCGTCAATTTCCGATAACGCAAGAGCGGCTGAAAACGGTGGAGCGGACTGTATTTCTCTTATAAACACCTTGACGGGTATGGCAATTGACCTTGAAAAACGTAAGCCTATACTTGCAAATATTACGGGTGGAATGAGCGGACCTGCAGTTAAACCCGTTGCTTTAAGAATGGTTTACGAAGCGGCAAAAGCCGTTAATATTCCCGTAATCGGTTTAGGAGGTATATCTAATTATCGCGACGTTTTGGAATTTATGTTAGTTGGCGCGGCCGCAGTTCAAGTTGGTACGGCTAACTTCACTAATCCTATGGTAATACCCGAGATTTTACAAGGTCTTGAAGAGTATATGATAAAAAATGGAATTAACGATATAAATGATATCGTTGGAAAAATAAACGTTTAAGGAGTAAATTATGACGAACGAACAAGTACTTGATATATTTAAAGAAACAAAAGGAATTTTAAAAGGACATTTCCGTTTAGCGTCAGGCAGACATTCCGACACTTATATGCAATGCGCAAAGTTGTTTATGTATCCTGATAAAAGCGAACTTTTATGTAAAGAACTTGCTAAAAAACTTGAAGGAATTGAGATTGACACCGTAGCGTCACCTGCAATTGGCGGAATTATTATGGGTTACGAAATGGCTCGCGCTTTATCCGTTCCTAATATTTTTGTAGAAAGAGTGGAAGGAAATATGACTCTTCGTCGTGGTTTTTCCGTTGAACCGGGTGAAAAAATCTTGGTTGTAGAAGACGTAGTTACCACGGGTGGTTCGGTTATAGAAACTATTAACCTTTTAGAGAGTATGGGCGCAAACGTAGTTGCCGTTGCTTCAATCGTTGATAGAAGTAATGGAAAAGTTGATTTTGGCAAACCTTATAAGGCGCTTTTGTCAATGGAAGTTGTGTCTTATGAAGAAAGCGAATGTCCTATTTGTAAAGAAGGAAAAGTACCTTTAACCAAACCCGGAACGAAAGCATTGCAAAAATAATCAAACCTATATTTGATTGATTTAGGAGTAACTAATGGCGGATAGACAAGAAAAAATAAGAAATTTTTGCATCGTAGCCCATATTGACCACGGCAAAAGCACGTTGGCTGATAGATTGATAGAGCAT
>JAZSRG010000087.1:0-3480 GCA_045538365.1 Clostridia bacterium | reverse complement strand
GTAATTCCTTTTTCATTTTGCGTATCATATAGTCAACCACACCAACGTAACCGTATATGATACCCGATTGCATATTCGTAACCGTCGTTCTGTTTATAACCTTTTCAGGTCTTGTTAGTTCTATTCTCGGAAGTTTTGCGGTGGTATTAACCAAGGCTTCCATACTGCTCTTAATACCAGGCGCTATTGCTCCACCCAAAAACTCTCCGTCCGCGCTCATTGCGCCAAATGTAGTTGCCGTACCAAAGTCTATAACGATACACGGCCCGCCGTACAGTTTATAAGCCGCAACGGCGTTTACTATTCTGTCCGAGCCCACTTCCGCCGGGTTTGCGTACTTAACGTTTATACCCGTTTTAACCCCCGGTCCTACCATAATAGGCGTTATACCCATATAATAAGAACAAGTGTGCTCCAAAGTGTAGTTAAGGGATGGCGCAACTGATGAAATTATACAACCTTCAATGTCCGAGAACTTAACGCCCACGCTTCTAAACAAATTCATAAGCGTCATGCCGTATTCGTCCGCGGTTCTTTGAAAGTTAGTCGCTACTCTCCACGTCTCTTTTAGTTCGTCGCCGTCGTAGAGCCCGATTTTAATATTAGTATTTCCAACGTCCATTACGAGTATCATGTTAGTTTCCCCCAAAATATCCGCTTCGCTTTACACCGATTGCAATAAGTGGCGCAACGAGCGCGGTTATAACTACTTCGAATATAAAGTTTATAGTGAAAAATCCATAAACAAAACCTAACATATCAAAATTCGGCGTAGTCAAAGTATTCATTATAAATAAAACGATACAAACGGTTAGCGTATTCGTCAAAACGCCTGCAATAGACGCCAAAACACCGCTGCCGTAAGTTGATTTAATAGGTTTTTTAAGCAAACTATTTACGCTCCAAGCCACCAAACCTATACAAATTCTTGGAAGAACGGACACCAATGGGTTCATAAAAGACGTCCAAAAATTTGCCAAAAGCAACGTACCCGCAATTGAGGGAATTACGACTGCGCGAAGCAAAGAGAAAACCCCGAAAATAAACCCTGCAAAAACCGATTCTTTTAGCGAACTGGCTAAACATATCGTCATAACGGCAATTAAAGACACTACAGCAGGCGTAAACGGGAAAACATTTTGAAAAATCGTATCCAACGCAAAGCCTGCGAAAACTATTGCAGAAATAACCGCATAACGAGTTAATTTTTTTGATTTCATATTACCTCCGTTTGAGTTCAAGTGATACCCATCGAAATACAATAAAAAAACTTACGTATATGTAGCCTACCGTGCCACTATACATAAGTTATTATAGCAAAGAAACCAACGATTTACAAGTAAATATCGGTATTTTTTTAATTTAACAAACTGATTGAATACAAAATTACGAAAAGATAGGTCAGCCAACCTAAATATGGAAGAAAAAATATGGTAATTTTAGGTTTTTTGGTTGAAATGCGCACTAAAAAATACACGTATAGCCCGATTACGACGAAAAGTAAAACGAGAGATAATAAAATTTCCGAAAACTTAAACACTAAAACGGGAATAAGGGTGTGTAAAGCGCACCAAACAAAAAGCGGGCAATACTCCCACCCCGAAAAAGTTAAAACGTATATTCCAATAAACACGGCAAGGAATAAAAAGCAAACCAACCAAATAGTTGAAAACAACCTTTTATCCATTAAAAATTCTCCGTTTATAGAATAAAATTCCGCTATTCCGCTCTGAACGACACCGCTTATACTTCCGCAAAAAATTAAAACGCAAAAAAGTCCTACCGCGCTTGCCACTAATCCTTTAAGTAAGGTCATTCTATTCTCCCCCTCCCTATAATTTTATAAGGCTACGTCACAAGAAATGACTGATTAGCGAAAGCGTTAAACGAGAAAAATACAAAAAAGACAAGCAAAAAGCACAGAAGCGTACAGGTTTTTGTACGTGACCGTGTTGTAGGGATTGCGTCCTCGACTGTCCGTTACAGGCGTCCTCGACTGTACGTTGTAGGGGCGACCACTGGTCGTCCGTGACGAAAATCAGTCAGAGATTATGTCAGAGCCTTATTTAAAATAGAACGGTGTAACAAAAAAATTCCCCCTTGCGTATTGTATTAATAAAGATACTTATCTTAATCTTAAAGGAGGTTACGTGTATGAATACTTTTGGTAATTGTGGTGGCGGAAACGCTTGCGCTAATTCTTGCGGTGGCGGTTGCGACTGCTTGATTTGGATACTTATTCTCTTGCTCTGTTGCGGTGGTTGTGGTAACAGCGGTCACGGTGGCGGATGCGGTTGTATCCTTCCCCTTATCGTAATTCTTTGTTGTTGCGGTTGTGGCTCAAACAACGGTTACAAATGCTAACTTTTCCCCTTTTATGAATATGCATAGCATTTGATACATATTCGAACAAAAAAAGAGAGAACGCGAAGTTCTCTCTTTTTGCATTTAATTTCTGTTTGTTTTTTCAATTTGATTTAAAAGATAGTCACCCCAATGCAAAACGTATTTTTCATAAACTGTTTTTTGCGCTGGAAGATTTTTTGAAACCCATTCCGTTTCCATTGTGCGCACCCTACTGTTTAGTGACTTTCCATAAATTATACGAGTTATAAAAAATCCGATCGCAATAAGCAACAACCACCAACCACCAATTGAGCCCAATTTTATTTCTCCGTAAAACAACAATGAAATCAATAGAGATTCAATATTCGTAATAAGAAATGCACACAAACAAACAATTAGTATCGACGTAAATATTGTTCTCCACACGAATTTGTGCTTTGATTTTTCTCTTTCAATTGCATCTTCACTGTGAATTTGTGCAATCACCGTTTCTTGAATCGTTTGCAAGACATACGCGCCGTCTTCCGCAACAAATTCGTTAAAATTATAATCTAAAGACTTTTTTATAATTTCCTTTGCATTAACTTTTTGATCCTTTATCCAGCGTCCGTAATCCGAATAAAAACCATGCTCACGATAATAATATTTGTAAGATAATAAGATACTAAATATACCAAAGAACGTTATACAAGTAGATACCGTGGATTTCATATCGGAATAACCCAGTAAATCATTAATACCAAATGAAAATATTTTGTATATAGCAACAGCCAAACATATCAATGCCAAAACAATTAAAATGATTTCGGATGCCTTTCCTGAAAGAAATTTATTAAAACCGCTTATTCCTTGCATATATCCATCATATAAATACTTTGTATCTTTATATTTGTTACTTTGGCTTTTTTCTTTATTGTCTAAATTTTCTTCTGATTTAACTTGATAGCCACATTCGGCGCAAACGAGATTTTCTCCCACCCAAACGTTTTCACATTCGGGACAAACGTTAATTTTACAACCACAATGCACACACATTTTTGCGGTATTTGATATATTCCCCTCACACTCGGGGCATTTAATTACTGCCATATTACACCTCTACAAATCCATAATACTTAAGTCAATTTGCTCAAA
>JAZSRG010000151.1:0-14229 GCA_045538365.1 Clostridia bacterium | reverse complement strand
GCCATTGATGACGGAGTCCGTCAATATAGACGATAGAAAAATATTGCTGACCGGAATCGCCGTTTTTATAAACCCATTCAATATCATCACGTACAAATCCCCATTGGATGCCTTGCTGTGCAGCATAGTCCTTGAAGGCGTTAAATTTGTTTTCAATCTGGTCGTCAATATTTTTATTCTTGCCTTTGCTTTCTCCGCCTTTGGTTTCGATAATCCAAATCGTGCCGTCCTTCTTTTTCACAATATAATCGGCATAGAACAGCCATTGGTGACGGAGTCCGTCAATATAGACGATAGAAAAATACTGCTGACCGGAATCGCCGTTTTTATAAACCCATTCAATGTCCTCACGCTTTTCACAATGTTGCTCAAAGAGCATTTCCGACGTGCTGCGAACAACGCTGGTAGCGAAGCCCGAGGTATAGTCGTGATAAGCATTTGAAAGATACTCAACTTCATTTTTCACGTTAGGATCATATTTGAAAAAGTCCTGTTCGGGAATATGAAATACGGTAGTCTTGGGTTTCAAAACAAAGCTCATTTGTTCTGCCATACCTGTGGTAACAGCACGGAAATCTTGTTTCAGCTTATGCTCGTTATTGATAACGAAAGCGTAAAACTCTCTTGTATCGAGAGCGACAAGATTTTTGGACATATTACCGCCCTTACGGAAAAGTCGTTCCAAAATCGTCTTGACTTTTGCCGTCTGCATACTAATAGCGGATTTAATTGCATCAACGCTATGAAGCAGGTAGATACCGTGTTTATGCGTATCTACCGCTTTCTTTGTAGACAGATAGTTATCGCTCGTTGCAACGGATGCAGTACGGACGAACATACCTTCAAGGACTTGTCCACGGATATTCGTACCGAACACATAGCCTGCATCGGCAAGCAATATTTGATTCTGCTTTTTATCGCTACCAAGCTTATATTTTGCGACAAGACTATCGTAGAGCTTATTCAAAACCTCACGTTCGCCAAGACCACCAAAGTCGAGGTCGCGCATTTGCTTTTCAAGCGTAAAGGTTTTGCATTTTTCTTTCAGGAAAAGGCGGCGAGTTTCATACGCCTTGTCAATACTTGCAAGCAGACCGGCTTTATACTTTTCGTCAAAAGTATAAACGTAGCAGAAATCAAGCAAATCATCGTCATAATGCTTTGCCTCGGGCATTCTGCGAATACGACCAATCGTTTGAATTTCAAAGCTCTCGCTCATACCTTCACGGAGCTTGACAAGGATTTTCGCCCTGGGACAATCCCAACCCGTACTGATAGCCTGTTTCATCAGAAGAAAAACAGGGGTGGCATCGTTGTCGGTAAGATTGTCGGGCAAATCCTTTTTGTCCTCGCTCATCCACTTGGATACCATACCGTTGTCGTATGTATAGCCCATAGACTCCAACTTTTTCTCAACCGCTACAATGGTTTCGGGCTGTGCGTTCGGAAATTGAATTAAAACAAGAGGACGGATATTTTTGCCGAGCGCAGTATAATGACTTGCGATATTTTTGCGTTTTTCATCGGCAAGATCAAGCAAACAATCGTAATCGTCGCCAACCTCCATGCCTTCGGTAATGCCTTCGTTTACATAAAGAGCTTTTGTAATCAGCCCTGCGTTTATAACATCGACTTCGTCGATTTCAAAATACTCAAAGCGTTTATTTTCGATAGCAGTAGCACTTACACGAATAATGTTCTTTGCGGAAAAGGCATCAATAATGGTTTTCGCCTTTGCGGTGTTGTTGGAATGCTCCTCGTCGATAATAACGATAAATTCGGTATTATTACGATGAGCCTCGGCAATGCGGTCAAATAAATTCTTCTTTTCGCCATCACGCAACGAGGTGTTATCCTTTTTGGTTACCAATTCCCAGTTAATGAACGTGGTGCTTTCCGCTGGGAAACCGCCTTGCAAGGCGTCAAAAAGATTTTGCGTCTGGCGATGCGGTGCAAATTTACGCATCTTCTTGCGGCTTTGCTCTTCAAGGTCGCCCTTGCCCGGACAGAGCCAAATGAAAGCAGCGTTGCTGTTAATTTTAGTAAGGTATTCCTCGACAAAATCAATAAGAATAATCGTTTTACCCGATCCTGTGGGGGATTTTACGGTAATCGTTTGCTTGCTGTTGCTGTCGGCAACGAGGTCTATGAGCTTGAGTACAGCTTTTTCTTGAAAATCAAATAAATTGATTGCAATTCCTCCTACCATGATTCACCCACCTCCTTGAGTTCAAAATTAAAGTAATAGTCGGGGATAATATAAATATCCGTATTAGCGAACAAGTCGCATTGCTCGGTTGTGAAAAGAACGTTTTTAGAAACGTACAGAGCTTTGACATTGGGATAATTCTCCCAATTTGCTTGAAGCTCGTCCGCTTCTTCGTCGCTCATAACCATAATGTAGTTACTGCCGTCAATTTTAACGCCATGTTCAAGCTGAATCATTTCCGTCATGTGTTCCAAGAGAGCGTCGGAGATGTGGTCGCTTTCTTTTGAAACAAAAGATGTGCGATAGTATTTTAAGTTCGCAGAAATGGGTGCTTCATTTCCGTATCCGTTGATAACATTTGAAACTCTTGTATAAGTCACATTTTCGCAAATATTATCTTCATTATTTGTGCAAAGGATAAAAGTTCTATTTCCATTATCGCGCTTGTTTTGTTCTAACACAGCTTGTGCCGTAGTTCCAGATCCGGCAAAGAAATCTAATATAATGGCGTTTTTGTTACTTTTACCATTTATTTCAAAGGCGATAAGCTTTCTTATCAACTCGCTTGGCTTTGCAAATTTGAAAGCATCCTCCGTACCAAAATGCTCACGAATTTCTTTTGTTCCATCTTGAGTAAAAGGCCCATTGAATATTGTGATTGGCTTTCCTCGGCGGATATTGCCAAATTCATCGTATAAATATTTTTTTGCACGAACGGAGTATGTTCCGTCTTTTTGTTTATTAAACTCAACCTCGTTGTTTTGTATAGCCGCCTCTAAACGTTCCCGGCTCCATACCCATTGTTTTCTCGGCGTTATTATATCGCCATTATATTCTATGTCATAAACCAAATTGGGACGATCTCCAAGACTTGTAGTCATTAACGGTTGTGTTAAATATCCGCCTCTTGTAGCAAATTTTTCATCCTTTTTGCTATAAGCAGCTTGTCCTTCTTCATCGAGTTCAGATGTTAGGTCTTTAATGGGCTTTTTGCTGTAACAAAGAATATATTCATGAACGCTAATAAATCCAACAGTTCTCGCGCCTGCGCCATATTTGTTTTTCCATATAATCGTTTCAACGTGATTTTCTTGCCCGAAAATTTCGTCGCACAACATAATTAATGGTGCAACTTCGTTGTCGTCAACACTTATAAAAATCAGACCATCATCTGTCAACAACTTTTTGGCAATTGAAAGTCGGTTTTCCATAAATGAAATCCATTTACTATGCCTAAATCCATCCTCTTTTGATACAATTGTATCCTCGTATCTAAAATCTGTACCGCCCGTATTATAAGGAGGATCGATATAGATTATATCAATACGATTGGCGTGAGTTTTTTCCAAGAGATAAAGGCTGTGCAAATTATCCCCCTCAAGCAAGAAGTTATAGGGCTTATCAGGATCGACTGAAATTTCACGCTCTGATATTTCCGTAAAAACGGGGATATTAGTCTGCATAGCAACATCAACATCTTCCTCATGTCGTTCCCATACAAGACCATACTTCTTTGAAATAAGGGCATTTTCAATTTCTCCGATAGCAATGAGCATCTCATCATCGGTTTTATGTTCTTCTTTGATTTTATCTAAAAACGCAAGCATACGCTGACGCTTTAACTGTGACAGATTAGGCATTTTATATCTCCTTACTCGGCATCCATGCGTAAATATTTTTCAAAATATACGTCAAATTTATCATATGTTAAAAGGTCTAAAATTTCTATTATTTTTTCATTTATTTCCTTTGTCGTGTCATTAATACAAAGTTTCAAAAAAGCATCATAGGCAATAGGATTACTCATTAAAGTATTATAATCTCCAGCCATAATATTGAATCGCGGACCAATAATAAGCCAAGCATTGTTTGAATGTGTGAAAGCAGCTCCGCTATAAAAATATTCATCAACTTTTGCTTTTAATTCTTTATATTTTTTCCAAATACTATCCAAAATTGTTCTTAATTCTTCATCCTCTGAAGGTAATAATAGTTTCGCTCTATTGACAGATTGACATAATATATTGCTTGCTGCCGTAACATTATTAATCCATTGCAACGGAAAAGAAATGCCATTATTAGAATTGAAGTTAGAAAATATGGTATGTACATTATCTTTTGCATAGCCTATTGTATTTTGCGCAAGGCAAAAATCGTCGTATATCTTCAAAATGTCGCCATGCATTTGTACTTTTATTTCTTTTGAACTGATTTCTTTTTGCAGTTTTTCTTCACTCGTTGTAATTTGTTTTTGCAGAGCAATGTTCCTTTTGTTTTGCTGATGGCTCTGCCACCACACCAATAATGAAATAGCAATAGGAACAAGAATCCCTATGATAGTAAGCCACAGTGGAACAGAATTGTTATTAATAGTGTTTATAAGCTCGTCTATCTTTTGTATAAGTTCTTCCATAATTATTCACCATCCGACATATTAGTATTGACTATTTCCATAATATCGTCAAAAGAGCAATCCAAAGCAACGCAGATTTTCATAAGAGTTTCTGCGTTTACATTTTCGCCCTTGTTCAATTTGTTGAGAGTATAGCTACTCAAGCCTGCCATTTGAACAAGGTCTTTTTTCTTTATATCCTTGTCAATTAAAAGTTTCCATAGCCTTTTGTAACTGATCGCCATAATAACGCTCCTTTTACAAGTATTCGATAAAATCATTATAGCATATATCGCAAATAAAATCAATGCAAAATTGCAACTTCGCTCAATTTTACTCTAAAATAATTTGCTCGAATAAAATTTTTTCGGGAATTTTTCGTCTCAGGGTGGTCACTTGTCTCAAAAAACTGCTTTTACATAAGTGAGGGGATAAAATTTTTTCTCATTAGGGTGTCCACCTTAACTAAAAACCGGCTTTTACAATAGTGAGGGATAAAATAAAAATACACACATTTTTAAGTTCAACAATAGGAGATGAAAATGCGAAACAAAAACTTCTTTATGATACCCAATCGAATATTCTCACTCGGATTAAAGCCAAAGGAATTTGCCGTCTACTGTTGCCTTATCCGTCATAGCGACAGAGAGAAAAACTGTTGCTTTCCGTCAAGGCGGTTGATCGCACAGGAATGCAATATGGATAAGAAAACGGTAGACTCGGCAATCAAGGGATTGGAAGAACGGGAGCTTGTGAAAAAGGTCTGCCGACAACGAGAGAACGGAACACGGACAAGCAATCTCTATTATGTTCTCAAGCAAATTGAATAGCGTAAAATTTGTATCGGTATAGTGTAAGATTTTCGTAGCAATAACAAGACACAGGAGAACAAGAGTATTACAACAGAAAAGAAAGAATATATAGGCAAGCAATGACCAATGGCTCTCAAAGGTTTCACGGCAATAGCATCGCTCACAAGGGCGTGCGAATAGCGACGAGTCAGCATATTAGTATTTTTCTTTTCTGCTGTAACCAAAAGAACAAGCAAAGATTGAAAACTGAATATCAGGCTCAAAAAGTAAGCCTTGAGTCAAGGATTTTGAAAAAGAAAGTTTGAGGTAAGGTAAACACCATACCCCTACCGAGAACGGTGCAAAAGGCACGACATGCAGCGTTGGTTTTAACCTCAAAAGCCCAATCACAACAGCGGTTTTGAAGGAAAAACCTCGTGGGTAAGGCAAATGCCCAACCGAGATGAGAACGGTGCAAAAAACGCAGAGCGTTCGGGCGATTTTCACCTCAAAATCGAAGATAAATGGCAAGGTCAAGGAAGCAGGCGGAAAAGCAAGCAAAAAGCCATATTGGGCGAAATTCGGGAGAAAGCAGAACACAGAACAAAGCGAGAACTCTCGATTTTCGCAGGGTCGAAAATCAAGCAGGTTAAAGAGTCTGGGTCGTAAACGCCCCCGACTCGACTCACAACGGACGGCAACTGCCGACCGTACAAAGAGTTTCGGCACTTTCGCACTACCAAAAAAGTGTGGGTCGATTTTACGCCTATGGGGGCGGTTGGGGTGTCGTAAATATCAAAAATGCCCTGTTTTCAAAGAAAAAACAGGGTGTCACCATAGGTGTCAAAACAAAATAACGATAAAAGGAGATGGGATTATGGACTTTTGGGGAAATTGGAATATTGAAGAATTAAAAAGAAGATACGAAAGAAGAATGAAAAGATTAGAAGAAGAAAATGATGATACTTCCCGTTATGCAATTGGATATGCGTATAAGGTTGACGGAGTAATATATCCCGTATGCGCATACTTTCCTATGGGCGATTTTGATAAAGCTGACGAGAAAATTAAATACCTTATTTCAGGAGGAAAAAAGTGAAAAGGAAACCGAAAAATTTTCAAAAAAGTGCTGGACTTTTCACAAGATTTTTGATATGTTGTGGTTGAGTCCTATTCGGTTGAATTTTCAAGAGCGACATCTCGCTCGAAAGGAGAAATAAGGATTATGAAAACAACCGAAATGAATAAAAACTTAATAACTGCTCTTTATTGCCGTTTGTCTCAAGAGGATGAACAGCAAGGCGAATCCAACAGCATTACCAATCAGAAATTAATATTGCAGAAATACGCCGAGGAACACCGCTTTCCAAACATCCGCTTTTATATCGATGACGGATATTCGGGTGCGAACTTCAACCGCCCCGATTTCAAAAGACTCATGGCTGATGTGGAAAGCGGAAAGGTCGGAATCGTTATTGTAAAAGACCAATCCCGACTCGGCAGAGATTACTTGCAGACGGGAATGCTGATGGAGATAACCTTCCCACAGTACGATGTGCGTTTCATTGCTGTGAACGATGGCGTGGACAGCATCAACGGTGTCAGCGATTTTTCAGGCATCAAGAATTATTTCAACGATTTCTATGCCCGTGACACAAGCAGAAAGATACGAGCCGTGCAACGAGCTAAAGGAGAGCGTGGTGAGAGAGTCAGCACCGCAACGCCATACGGCTATATGCGGAATCCCGAAAACAAAAAGGAGCTGATCCCCGATCCCGAAACCGCCCCAATAGTTAAACGGATATTCGAAATGTACGCAAGCGAAATAGGCATTGTGAAAATCTGCGATATCCTCGCCGCCGAAAAAATCGTATCCCCAAGTGTGTATATTTTCCAACGCACAGGCGGTAGGATCGGCAAACCCGACCTTACGCATCCGTATCGTTGGAGTCACACGGGAATCCGTAAGATACTCGCCAATCAAGAATATGTTGGAGATACTGTGAATTTTAAGACCTATACCAAGTCCAACAAGCTGAAGAAAAGGTTGAAGAATTCGCCCGAAAACATTCTTGTGTTTAAGGATACGCACGAAGCCATCGTTGACAGAAAAACCTTCGAATTAGTTCAACGGCACTTCGCTGGTCGGAAACGCCCCGACAAGCAAGGCGAGATGGACAAGTATGCAGGATACCTCTTCTGCGGTGAGTGTGGAAAACGCTTGTACCTTCACAGAGCAAAAACACTCGATCCATCGAAAAACAACTTCATGTGCGGTGGCTATCAAACTCGCTCAACCGATTGCACCTCGCATTATATTCGAGAATGTGTGCTTGATGAAATTGTGTTGCGGAATCTCCGTCAGGTAACCGAATTCGCACGAGAGCGCGCCGAGGAATTCTACGCAATGGCAACCGCCAACGGAGAAGCTGAAGCCGAGCGATTTTACAAGGCGGCAGAAAGAGAAAAACAGCAGCTTGAAAAGCGTATCAAGGAGCTTGACAATATCATTCGATGCTTATACGAGGATAGAGTCTGCGGAAGAATCACTCCCGAACGCTACGATACGATGGCAAGCGGATACGAGCAAGAGCAGACAGCGCTAAAAGAAAAGCTGATAGCCGTGAATGACGGTATCAGCAGAATGGATATGCGAGATAGTTGCATCAGGGAATTCATTGCAAAAGCGAAGCAGTATATTGAGATGCCAACGCTGACACCCGAACTGCTCCGAGTCTTCATCCGAAAGATTGAGGTCTTCGAGAAGTTGGAGAAATACTCCCGTACCGCAGGCAACCTCATCAATATTCACTACGCATTCCAACTTCCCGAACAAGACGGAATGCCCGTGCTTGAAATGCTACTTCCAAGCAATATGCGAGAAACTGCCTAAAAAAAGCAGTACACGGAAGGCAAATTGCCTTCCGTGTACATACCGCCCCGAATTCTCCGTTAAGAACACAACGGATTTTGCTCGTGTTTTTGTTTTGTGTGTTTTGTGTATTTTTATTTTTAATTGTTATTTCACCTTTTTAACAACTATTTCGTCTAAGCCGAAGGGCATGCAGTTGTAGTTGTGGGTGTAGTTGGGGGAGATGCCGTTTTCCCAAGTGCCACGCATGTGGAAGGAATCCGGTCCTGTGCCGACGGGCTCGGGGTCTTTTGCTCTGTGGTGCGGTCCGAATAGGTTACGGAGAGATGAAGTTAAGGTTATCTCTATATCGTTTTTGCCTGCCTTTAACGTATCCGTTATATCCATTTCGGTGGAGAGCACTAAAGTTTTCTCCGCTCCGTTTATCTTGATGTCGGCTATCATATATCTGCCTATTAAGGACAAAAGCGTTTTTGCTTGTCCGTCGTAGTCGTATGAGCCTGACAAAGTGAGTTTACCTTTAAAGAACGGATAACCGTTTTCAAAGAGTTTGCTCGTAACTTTAGGCAAGGTGGTTTTTGCGCTCAAAGTCTTGTCTTCGTTTACTATAAATTCCCCTTTAAGGTAAGTGCTCTCTATATGGGTGTCGTAATACAAGCAGTTTCTCAAACTTTCCGTTGCAAGGGGATCGAAGAGCGCGAAGTGAACGCCATCGTGCTGATAATAATTTACGCTGTACACGAGTTCGTTTTCTCCAACGCGCGCGATATTTGATATATCACACTCGCAGAAATTTATATCAAAGTCGTTTTGGGAAAGAGTGAGTTCAACTCCGTTGATTTTAACGCTCGGATTATCTCCTTTTTCCATAACGAATTTAAGATTAAGTTTATCACGTAAAGTAAATACTTGTTTTATATAAACTTTGCCCTTGTAGTCCGCTCTTAAGAGTATTTCAAAGAGTTGGTGAATAGGCATTATCTCGCTAAAGTTCTCTCCGTCGTAACTCAAAGACGCGTAGTCTAATACCAAGAAGTTTTCGCTCACTCCCGACACTTTAAAGTTAGCCGTGATATCTTGGTTTTCCGTTTTTTGTACAACGTCACGAGCCGTTTCGTCCTTTATAAGGATAAGGCTACCGTTTTTCTCAAGAGTCATTTGGCTTGATATATTGGTTAACGAAAAGGTTTCAAGGTCAAGGGCTTTGAACTTATCCGCAATACCTTCGGTTACAAAACTTGAAGACTCGTGGCGAGAATAGTTTTTAATAAATATATATTCGCCAAGGTCACCGCCACGGCTACTTATACCCGTGTTACCGTCCGCACACTTAAATTTAAGGCTGGTGTTTTTGTAAACGTCGTCCAAAGTGATATTTGCTTTTAAATCGATATTTTCTTTTTTACCGTCTATATATTTAAGTTCGCCTAAAACTGCAAGTTTGCCCGTGTAACTACCCAAAACGTCCACGGTGGGGCGAGAAAGTGAGAAAATCTCGGGAATAACTACGGTGTCGTAACGGCAATTACCAACTACGAGTTTACCGTCTTCCGCTTTGCCGTAACGCTCCAAAATTCTTTCGTCCACCAAGTGATATTGCACGCCGTTTTTGCGAAGGTCACGCATAAAATTCCAAAAACTCGTTTCAAGGTCGGCTATACTTTTTACCCCTTCCGGTCTAACGTACTCAAGATAAACGTTGCGCATGGGGTGAATTACCGCAATATCAACGTGCTCCGTGGTGTTTGCAACCAAGTAACCAAGTTTAGTGAAATGGTCGTTAAACACTTTAAACCCTTTGTACCAACCGTTGTGTTTAGAGAAAACGGGGGGACAGTCGTGCTTGCCTTGAGCGGCGAGCGAATAGGGGAGCAAGTGTTGACACATAAAGTTTACGCCGTGGAAATATTGGAATTCGCCCAAACTTTTGAGTTCTCTGGGGTCGATATCGTAGCCCGACACACCGAAAGTTTCAGTTAATACGTGCTTAAAACCTAATTGACTTGCCACGCTACCTACTTGTTTAGGCGCAAGTTCGGTGTTACAGTCTTTACCCAAACAGTCCACGCCCGGGATATGTTCGTACTCGTAAGACGACATACAGTTCGCGCCACCCCACATTTGAGCGTGCAAAGTGGTTTCTTCTACCGAGTGACCGGTGAGCAAACAGTTGTGAGAGTCGCACCAGTCGTAAAGTTTTTTATAAAAATTATTTACGTAGAGTTCGTTTAAGATTTTGTAATAATTTACACGGAATTCGTAACCCCGCTCGTCATGCTTAAAGAGCCAAATAAGTCCGTCACGAATATCGTAACCCATTTGGTCGTAAAAAGGTTTTTCCGCAACGTGGGTGTATGGAGTTGCCGCTCTGTAATATTGCGGTTCGTCCGTGAAAAATCCTACGAGTTCACGACCGAAACTCTCGGGAAAACGCTTGTAATACTCTTCGTGCGTTGCTTTTATAAACGCGTCCGTCACTGCAGGATTTAAAATATCCGTGTTCGCAGGGCTAACGCGAAGATATACGTTATGATATTTTGCGCCACTTACAGGCTTATCTATACGGGTGTAGCCCCCGTCACTCTCGATATATACGCAATAAGCCGTGTCGTCAAACTCGTCGCTCTCTTTATATTCCAAAAATCTTGCGCGGAAATCGTAATTTTCCAAAAGTCTTCCTTCTACGAAACCACTCGGCCAACCGTTTTCGTCATATACCCAAGCGCACATATTGAGTTCTCTTGCGCGCTTTAAGCAAGCATTTATACAACTAAACCATTTTTCACCCAAGTATTCCGTTTTAAGTCCCGTTCTTGCGTGCATGATAAATCCGCCGATACCTACCGAGTACATATCGTCGATTTGTTTTAGAAGTTCTTTTTCGTCAAGGTTGTTGTTCCAACTCCAAAAAGGAATAGATTTGTATTCACGAAGGTCGCCTGATAATTCCTTTTTAAGTTTTTCAAGATAAGCGTTCATTTTTTTCTCCTATATAGGGTATTATATAAAAAGTATAAGTTATTTTGCTCTTTAAGTCAATGTATTTTTGCAAAATAAACATGTAAAAAAGTACAGTTGACGAAAAATATATAGCGTGATAAAATAATGAAGATATATCGTAGGTGCGTCCGTAAAAAATGATTTGGTGCTTGCGCACCGTGAATTGAAAACTTTGTTTTCATGATTTGTCGCAAGCGACATGAATTGACTTGCCCTGCAAGTCATTATGGTAAAAATCAAATAAAACACCACAATGAAACCGAAGGTTTCAATTCATGCCCAATAGGGCAAATCATGATTGCATAGCAATCAATTCATGGCGTAGCCAATTTATTTAAAGCATTGTTCGTCCGTAAAAAATGAATATAGGGTGTACCCGACTATTTAAAAAAGGTTATATTATGTGGTGGTATATATTAGGCGCGACGGTTCTCATATTTTTGATTTATTTTATATGGGGAAACGTCACGATAAAAATTAAATATTTAAAAGTCGAGAGCAAGGGCTTGCCCCCTGCTTTTTCGGGATTAAAAATTGCTCACGTTAGCGACGTTCACAACACGAAAAAATGGGGAAAAACGGAAAAAATATTGTCCGCTTTGAAAGAAGAAAGGGTGGACGCGATTTTTCTCACGGGAGATTTGATAGACTCAAGACTAACGGACGAGAAAGTAGGACTTGCGTTTGCGGAAAATCTTCAAAAGATAGCCCAAGTTTATTTCGTTTTGGGAAATCATGAAGCAAGACTAAAAGATTTAGACAAAATTATCCAAAAACTTAAAAGTTTCGGCGTAATCGTGCTTATAAATTCAAGCGTTGAGATTGAAAAACAAGGGGATAAAATCACCATTTTAGGGGTAGCCGACCCCGTTCTTCACGCAAAATACAGGTCGGGAGAAGAAAAAGCCGAGATGCAAAAGGCTTTGCTCAAAACGGTAAAGGGTGTCAACGGATATACCGTGCTTTTATCTCACCGCCCCGAACACTTTGACTTATACGAGAGCAAGGGCATAAACTTGATTTTTGCAGGACACGCGCACGGCGGTCAAATACAATTGCCCTTTATAGGCGGAGTTTACGCTCCCGCACAAGGCATTTTTCCCAAGTTTGACAAAGGAATATTTGAAAAAAACAATACCAAAATGATATTAAGCGGGGGAGTGGGCAACGGATTTTTTGCAACTCGCATTTTTAACCGCCCAGAAGTTTTGATAATAGAATTAAAATAATGATAGGACACAAAAAACGGACGACTGCTGGTCGCCCCTACAAAATAGGTTATAGGTAAGAGTGAAGAGTGAAAAAGTATGGCGCAAAAGTAAGAACTATCGTAGGGTGGAGCAAGACCAAGCCGATTTTTTTAAAATAAAAAAAGCACGCGTTTAGCGTGCTTTTCGTTTGTCTGATTACTTATTTTGCAAAAGGTCGCGAATTTGTTTTAAAAGGTCTTCCGTCGTGGGATTTGCCTCTCTTTCAGCCTTTGCTTTAGCCTCTTCTTCGGCTTTTGCTTTTGCTTCGGCTTCCGCTTTGTCAGCGCGATATTTTGCTACGGCTTCCGCGTCTTTTACGTTTACGCCGTTTGCTTTCATTTCCTTTCTTTCGGCTTTTCTTGCTTTTCTCTCGGCTTTACGTGAGTTAGAGCCGTCTTTCATGGAATTTATTGCGCGAACGATTATAAAAAGCACGAGCGCGATAAGTAAGAAATTGATAATAGCGTTGATAAATGAACCCCAGTCTATATAGAAGGAATTTGCAAGGTCAATCGTGCCGTCCGATAGGCGAGCGGGTTCGCCAAGATAAGTTACGATATTTTCTAATCCGTCCGCGCCTAAAATCATAGCGAGTAACCAGTTGATAATAGGTTTCAAAACGAAGTTAGAAAGACCGTTTACGATAGCGGTAAACGCGCCACCTACGATAACACCGACGGACATATCAAGTACGTTTCCGCGGGTGATGAACTTCTTAAATTCACCAAAAAACTTTTTCATAATAACTCCTTAAAAATTTAGTAAATTTTATAAATAAATTTTACGACAAAAACTCACATTTGTCAATAAAGAAAGCGGAGAAAATTTCTCCGCCTTTTGCATTAAAAATTATTCTACGTCAAGATTTTCAAACAAAAACATATCGTTATCTAAAAATTCAAGCACCGTCATACCAAAACCGTTCGCCAAACGCAAAACGGTCGAAAAAGTAACAGTTTTACTTTTACCGCTCATAATCCATTGCATGTGACCGTGTTGAATGCCGGAGAGTTGCTCTAAACGATACTGAGTCATTTTCTTCTCGGATAGCAAACCAATTATTCTTTTTGCCACAGCATCATTAACTGTCATCTTTTTCCTCCTAAAAGCGTAGATATGGAAGAGTTCTTCCATAAATGGTCTAATAAATAGCACACCATATTTCTTGATTTACAAATACGGTGTGCTTTTGTTTTAAATGTTAAAAATTATTTCTTAAAGAGCGGTCCGTAATTAGCGCATGCTCTATAATCTTGTCCTTCTTTATCCATACCAAATGCGTTCCAAGAGGACGGACGGAAAATGTCTTTTTCGTCAACGTTGTGCATAGATACGGGGATACGGAGCATTGAACACATAGTGATAAGGTCTGCGCCGATATGACCGTAAGAAATTGCGCCGTGGTTTGCGCCCCAGTTATTCATAACGTCGTAAGCCGTCTTGAACGCGCCTTTTCCGGTTACTCTTGGAGCAAACCAAGTACAAGGCCAAGTGTAGTCCGTACGTTTCCAAAGGGTGTCGGTAACTTCATCAGGAAGACGAACGGTCCAACCTTCAGCGATTTGAAGGGTAGGTCCTAAACCTTTTACAAGGTTAAGTCTTATCATAGTTGCAGGCATTTCGGCACGTGTTAAAAATCTTGAAGAAAAACCGCCGCCACGGAAATAACCAAGATCCGCCAAAGTCGGATCGTAGCCATGTCGTTCTGTGAGCCA
>JAZSRG010000207.1:0-4465 GCA_045538365.1 Clostridia bacterium | reverse complement strand
CTCATATAAAAAGGTTTTATCATATCGTAAATTTCGCCTGAATTTATCTTTTCTTCCGCTATTTTTAATAAGTTATCAGCGCTAACTTCTGTAACGCTTAAAACACAAGCGTTTGGAGACAACTCCCCGCCTTCCATTGTTTCGTACTCAAGTTTTTCTCCAACTCTTTTCGCAAGATAATAGTTTCCGTGTTTTGCATCAATTGCATATTCGTCAGACTGTTTATCGTATGCAAAAGGCTCGAAAGTCGTGATTGCAACGACTTTTTTTGAGTTTGCGTAAGCAAAAGCGTTTACCGTTGCAACGCCAACTCTTATTCCCGTAAAAGAACCGGGACCAACTACCGCGCCAAAAAAGTCTATATCGTTTACCGACACCCCTGCTTCTATAAGCAAATTGTTTATTGATGGCAAAAGGGATACAGAGTGACCTTGTCTTGCGGTCATGCTCTTGTATGAAAAAACCTTTTCTCCAACTTTTAATGCAATAGTTAAGGCGTCACAAGACGTATCAATCACAAGTACGTTCATAATTTTCCTCTTTCGAAATAGTTATAACTCTTCTATTTCCTTTTAAATGTTTAATAATATCAACAACGTAAACCGTTCCGTAAATATTAGGTAATTTATTCCACTCGACTATACAAAGCCTATCGTTTCCAAAATATTCTTCAAATCCAAGATTTTCGAGTTCTTCGTCATCCTCTATTCTATACATATCAAAATGACAAAGATTGCCGTTATTGTACTCTTTAAGTATATTAAAGGTTGGACTTAAAATATCTTCTTTTATACCAAAACTACGCGCAATACCTTTTGCGAACACAGTTTTTCCCGCGCCCAAGTCACCGTTTAAAAGTACAGTGTCGCCCGGTTTTAATTTTTTTGCAAATTCTTTTGCAATTTTTATGGTTTGTCTTTGAGAATTAGACGTGTACACAGTCTTTCCGTCAATTATTCTTCCTAAGTTTTCCGAAACGCCAATAAACCTAAACCACTTATGTACTTGTTTATAAAGGATAAAGGTCAAAATAGAATTTATGCCGGCTTTTATCGCGTTAAACGCTAAAAGATATCCCAATAATTCAACTACAACAGACCTTGGAACACCCATAAAAAGCGGTATTACTATCAAATCCGCTAATATCATTACAATAATCCAAACGGCAAAACCCGTAAGCAAAGAAATCAAAGCGCCTTTTATAGTATGATTTTTCTTATAAATGTATCCTGCAACCAAAGCAAACGTTCCCGTTGCAAGAAAATGCATAAGCGCACCGACAAGTCCGTCCCCACCCATCAAAAATGCTTGAATTAAGGAAACTACTGCGGTTATAATTAGTCCCGACACAGGACCGTACATAAAAGTTCCCAAAAAGATAAAGACGTCTGCAATATCGTATTTCATAAATCCAACTACTAGAAATATTGGAAACTGAATAATAAACAAACTAATAACGCTTAATGCTGAAAGCATTGCCATTCCAGTCAACGACTTTGTAGTAATTTTCATTGTTTTCTCCTTCGTGCCCTATAATAAACCCCTATATATAAGGGTATAGGGGTACTTTAAAATTTTCTCCCATCCAGACTATACTGTCGGTTAAGGAATTTCACCTTATCGGCTTACGCTCGTGGACTATAACCACCGGTGGGGACTTCCACCCCGCCCCGAAATTATTTAGGATTTATTTTTCGCAAATACTTTCGATTATTTTTACACCTGCGCTCGTACCGAGCCTTGTTGCTCCTGCATCAATCAATTCTTTCGCAAAAGCATAATCACGAATTCCACCTGCGGCTTTTACTTGACATTTGCCTTTTACCGCGTCTTTCATTAGACGAACGTGACGGACGGTTGCGCCCGTTCCGAAAAATCCTGTTGAAGTCTTAACAAAAGCCACTCCTGCATCCGCGCAAATTTCACAAGCCTTTACAATTTGTTCGTCACTCAAATTGCACGTTTCAAGTATAACCTTCAATGGCACTCCACACGCATCAACAATGGACTTAACGTCGTGATATACGTAATCGTAGTCCATGGCTACTAATCTTGACGCAGTAATTACGGTATCAACTTCTTCCGCGCCACACTCAACTGCTTTTACCGCTTCTTTTACTCTTATCTCCGTTTCGCTTTCCCCAAACGGAAAACCTGCAACGCTTACGGTCTTTATTCCACTACCGCTTAAAATTTCTTTAACTAAAGAAACGTAATTAGGATTAACGCAAACGGAATAAAATTTGTATTTCAAGGCAGACTCGCAATGTTTTTCTATATCTTGCGGTGTTGCGGTTGTTTTGAGTATAGTATGGTCTATGTATTTTGCTATATCTAACATATCTCACCTTTAATAAAGTATTATTTCTCCAACTGAATTTATTTTAGCATATATAAGGCGTGGTTTGTCAAGCGAATACGGCACAAGAGTAAAGAAAGAACGCACTGAGTTTATTTCCTTTTCCGTTAATTCCCTGTTTGAGTGAACGACGGTCAAAACGTCACCCTTTTGCACCTTGTCCGCAACGGAAACGTTATTTTTTAAACCGACTGAATAATCGATAACGTCGTCCTTTTTACGCCTACCGCCACCGAGTTCGCACACGAACGAACCTAACGCTTCCGTTTCTATCTTTTGAACGTAACCGTCCGTTTCCGCTTTTATCTCGGTTTTATATTTTGCGCAAGCAATTTTGTCTATATCTCCGCCCTGCGCTTTTATCATATCAAGAAATTTTTTGTACGCCGTACCGTCTTTTATTACAGCGTTTACTTTTTCAAACGCCGTTGCGTAATCTATAGACTCGATATCCGATACGATATTTGCTGAAATTGCTATTGACAAATCTTTCAAACGAGATTTTTCGCCTTTTAGTGCATCAATTGCACCTAAAATCTCCAAAGAATTTCCAACGCATTTTGATAACGGCTCGTTCATATCGGTAATCATAGCAAGCGTTTTCTTGCCTTCTCGTCTTCCAATTGCGCACATAGTTTCAGCCAAAGTCAACGCATCTGCGAAGTTTTTCATAAACGCGCCGTCACCGCATTTTACGTCAAGCAAAATAAGGTCACTACCTGATGCTAACTTTTTACTCATAATGCTAGCAGAAATCAAAGGAATACTGTCAACCGTACCCGTAACGTCACGCAAAGCGTATAAATACTTGTCCGCAGGACAAATATCCATAGTTTGACCAATTATAGCAAAACCAACTTCTTCCATTTGTTCTTTGATTTTGTCAGAATTTATCGCTGTGGTTAGTCCGGAGATGCTATCAAGTTTATCAAGCGTTCCCCCTGTGTGACCGAGTCCTCTACCACTCATTTTAACGCTTTTGTAACCTAACGACGCTAAAATCGGCAAAACGACGAAAGTCGTGCTATCTCCAACTCCGCCCGTACTGTGTTTATCGGGTTTTAGGTTTCCAAAACAAGAAAAATCCGCAACTTCGCCAGAATCTCTCATTGCGCGAGTTAAACAAAGAGTTTCGTCGAAGTCAAGACCTTTCAAGCACATCGCCATAAGCAAGGCGGATGCTTGATAATCTGCAATCTCACCAGACAAAATTCCTTTTATAAAGTAGTTAATTTCTTCACTACTCAAAGGATATCCTTGTTTTTTTCGATTTATAATATCAATAACGTTCATTAATATACCTATCAAATAGCATTATAATTTTATTTATTTCGTCTTGTCTTTTCTCGCCTGTAAGACTCTCTAAACGAATCAGTCTATCATACAAACCAACGTCGTTAACAACGTTAGTTTTCACACCGCTTCTTTCTTCAATTTTTTCTTGTATAGATTTACACAAAGCAACGTTTTCACTACGCAAGAATATCGGCTCGCAAATTATAGCAACGTAAAACTCGTTTTCATATTTAAAAGCGGTGGCTTTTTTAACCAAATCGTATTCCAAAGCCGTTTCAGTCGCGTTTATCGGCGAAAAAAGTAATAAAAGCGAAGTAAAAACACATAAAAATTTCATACACTCTCCTAATATGTAGAGTGTAATTATTTGTCTTCGTAACGAGTTAAGTTATTGCCGTCCTCCCAAAGTCTTTCCAAACAATAAAACATTCTCATTTCATCATTAAAAATGTGAACGACAACTGCGCCGTAGTCAAGAATAATCCATCTTGCGTCACTAAATCCTTCACGTCTTAACGGTTCAAGTCCCATTTCGGATAATTTTTCTTCAACGTGCTCGCCCATTGCTTTTACTTGGGTAGACGATTTTGCGCTTGCAATTACAAAATAGTCGGATACAACGGTTAAGTGTTCTATATCCAACATAATAATATCGTTTCCTTTTTTCTCGGACAATAATTTTGCCGCAAGTTCTGCTAATTCTTTACTACTATTCATATAAACTCCTCTATATATTATTTGTTTTTATAATACTCGTATGCGTTTTTGGTCAAAAAGTAGATATTTTGCCCTTTCTCCAACAAAAACTCA
>JAZSRG010000150.1:0-12539 GCA_045538365.1 Clostridia bacterium | reverse complement strand
AAGAGTAACCAACTGAATAAATTGATTTTAAATCACAAATCTAAAACAAACAAAAACCTGAACGCAATCACTATTTTAAAATAATAATAAAAAACCCACCTATTTTAGCGGGTTTTTACCACTATCTATTCGTAAAATATGTATTTTGCGAATAGATATATTGCTCGCTAAAAAGGTTTTTCTTCACTACTCCACAGTAAAATTTAGAAAAACCTCAGTGATATTATAACTATTATTAAAACTCAATTATTTCGATTTCGTTTATAACTTCGTCTATTAAGCCCCAAACGTCTAATGCTGATTCGGATTTTTCTATTATTTCAAGTTTAGGCTTAATTACCGGGAATTTTGGCAAAAATACGGTGCAACAATCTTCGTATGGCAAAATACTTGTTTCAAAGGTGTCTATTTTCTTTGCAACGTCAATGATTTCCGTTTTATCCATACCTATAAGCGGTCTAAACACGGGTAATTTAACCACGGAATTAGTTACGGTTATACTTTCCATAGTTTGACTTGCTACTTGACCAAGGCTCTCCCCTGTGATTATTGCTCCACAACCGTATTTTTCTGATAATTTCTCCGCAATACGCATCATAAAACGACGCATAATAGTTATCATAAACTCCGCAGGACACTTTTCGTGAATTTCTTGTTGAATTTTAGTAAACGGAACTACTAAAAGTTTGCCCGCAAGCGTGTATTTTTTAAGAATTTTTGCAAGAGTTACCACTTTTTCTTTTGCTTGCAAACTCGTGTACGGGAAACTATGAAAATGCACGTAACTTAAGTCCATTCCGCGTTTTGCCATTCTAAACGCCGCAACAGGACTGTCTATTCCACCCGACAACAACACCATTCCGCGTCCCGACGTGCCTACAGGCATACCGTCTTGACACAAAACTACTTCAGAATACAAATACGTTTTAGAATTTTCACGGATATCTATACAAATTTCTTGGTCAAATTCCGTTAAATTTACCTTGAGTTTTGGATATTTTTCCAATATCCAACCGCCAACTTTTCCTGCAAATTGGGTTGAGTTTATGGGAAATTTTTTGTTAGCGCGGTTAACCGTAACTCTAAATGTTCCTTCTCCAGATTTAACTAATTTAACGGCTATTTCTTTAATAGCATCTTCCGTGCTTTCAACGACGTACGCAGGACTAACCGAGTGTATTCCCGCAACGTTGGTTAAGGCTTTTATAATCTTTTTTTCGTCGTTTAAATCATAGTTTTCTATGGTATAACGTGATTGAGATTGTTTCAAGTTACACTCAAATGAAGAAACAGCCATTTTGATGTTTCTTGCTAAAATCGATTCAAAAAAGTAACGATTATTACCCTTTAAATATATCTCACCATATCTTATAAGTATTACGTTTTCCATTATTTTCTCCGAAATTTTAATAATTGTTTAGCAAGCGGAATTATTTCATTTAAAAATACGTCACACTCGCTTATATCGTTAAATCTACTAAAACTCAATCTAATCGTGCCCTCTCTAAAGGTATCGTTTAGCCCAATTGCTGATGCTAATCTACTAATTCCTTTTTTAGAAGAACACGCAGAGCCCGTTGACACGAAAATATTTTTTGTTTCAAGGGAATGCAATAAAACTTCTCCCCTAACTCCCGCTAAAGAAAAATACAATATATACGGGGAAAAATTCGCGGAACAGTCTGTAATTATATAAATATCGTTACCAAATTCGTCCGTTAAGCGTTTTGCAATATAATCTCTTATTTCTTTAACTTTTTTGGTGTTTTCTTTAATTCCTTTGTACGCTGACTCGCACGCTTCAGCAAATGAAATTATACCACTTACGTTTTCCGTTGAAGAACGATAATTACTCTCTTGGCCGCCACCGTGAATTAAAGGATTGATATTCACACCTTTTTTAACGTATAAACCTGCAATTCCTTTAGGCGCGTGTATTTTATGCCCCGAAATCGTATATAAATCAACGCCCAAGTCTTCTACGTCCACGGGAATTTTGCCAAATGCTTGAACTCCGTCGCTATGGAAATACGCCTTACACTTTGATTTAACTAAAGAAACCAAGTCTTTTATGTCGTTTATTGCGCCGGTTTCGTTATTTACGTGCATTATTGACACGAGTTTCGTATTATCGTTTAATAATGACTCGAGCGAACTTTTATCAACTACCCCACGAGCATCAACTTTACAAAATTGTACGTCATAGCCTAAATTCTTCAAAAATAGCGCCGTATTATAAACTGCAGGATGCTCGGCTTCAGACACAATGAGCCTATCGGTAGTTTTCTTTATAATACCTTTTATTGCCCAGTTATCAGACTCCGAACCGCTTGACGTGAAAAACAATTCGCTACTTTTACAGTTAAGCAAGTCGGCAATTTTTTCTCTCGAATTTGAAATTTCTTTAAAAACTTCCACTGCGCTATAATACTTTGCCGAAGGATTAAAAAAAGATTGAGAATTGTAATTTCTCACAATCTCAATACAATTTTCAAGTATAGGTGTTGTTGCTGCATTATCGTAATAAATCATTTATCTTTCAATACTCACACGCAAATGTTTTTTAATGTTTGACAACAATTCTTCATCGGGATCAAATAACAAAACGACTTTATTTTTAGGACTAATATAAACTAAAAAATAAGTGTTTTCTCCGCCTTTTTTAGAAAAAGTTGCATACGCCTTTTTAGCATCAGGCATTGTAATGTATCTATTAAAGTTTTGCGCGGTAGTTTTACCAAAAACTTCGATTTCAGCGCAAGTAATTTTGCACATTTCTTTACGTTTTTTATTATTTAAAACTTTAGCGATTTCAAGTTCGCCCATATAATAAACGTATTCATATTCCGTGTACGCTTCGTCTTTTTTGATAAATAAAAATATTCCCAAACCGCCGAATATAACGGTAAAAGCCAATAGCGCCCATTGAGCCTCGTTAACCGCAACCACTAAAGTTACTAAGGCTGCAAAAAATAATGCTATACCAAATCCACCCATCAAAACGAACTTTAACGAGTCACCGCTTTGTGTTTTAGGACCTTCTTTTATAAGTTGTTGTTCATAATAATTATCCATAATTTACCTCGGTAATATTCTAACATATTTAACGCGCCTTGACAAGGGTTTTATTTACTTAAATCGACAATGGTAACACCATTATCCCCTTCGCCATATCTTCCCAACCTGAAAGATTTTACGCCTTTGCACGTTCTTAAATAATCGTGTACCGCTTTTTTGAGTATTCCTGCGCCAACTCCGTGCACAATACGAACTTCGTTAATCCCAGACAATAACGCTTTATCCAAAAAATATTCCAAATTAAACAAACATTCTTCTCTATTTTGACCAATAACGTTTAATTCAGTAGAAATTCTTTCCACATTCAAAGGTTTTGCTACGCTTATTTTTTTGCTTTTAACTTGCTTGTTTTCTCGAATTTTCTTTAAGTCTTGCAAATTAGAGTTTAATTCCATTGCGCCAACTTTAATTACGCACTTTCCGTTACTTTTAACGGATACGACTCTACCGTCCCCACCTAAAGATTGCACGAAAACAAGGTCGCCTTCTTTAATCTCTGTGTCGTCAAATACTCTCTCTTTTTGCTCGTCTTTTTCGTTGTTATATTGTAAAGAGCCAAGTTTTTTATTAAGTTTTGCAACTTGGAAATAACTTGAGTCGTTATTCTTTTTCTTCTCTTCTTTTATTTGCTCAAGTATTTCTTCTGCTTCTTCCACGTATTGTTCTATTAGTTTTTTTGCTCTTTTTTCCGCAGTTTCTACGAGTTTTGCTTTATCTCTCTCAATCTCCGCGCGAAGTTGCTTGATTTGAGCCAATTCTTGATTTAGTTCAACTTTAATTTTGTTTGCATCTTCAAGTTCCTGTTGGGCTTTAAGTTTAACGGTTTCAGCATCGAGCAAAACGTCCTCAAACGACACTTTATCATCCGATATATAAGAACGCGCACGAGTTATTATTTTGTCGTCAAAACCTAATCTTTTTGCTATATTTAAAGCGTTTGATGCGCCGGGCATACCTATATTTAGTTTAAAGGTCGGCGCAAAAGTTGCAGGATTAAATTCCATAGATGCGTTTTCTATGCCTTTTGTTGAAAAAGAAAATGCTTTGAGTTCAGAATAATGCGTGGTTATAACGGCTTTTGCGCCAATGTCCAGCAACTCTTTAGTAACAGATATAGCAAGGGCTGCGCCTTCCGTGGGATCAGTACCAGCACCCAACTCGTCGAATAACACTAAAGAATTTTTATTTACTTGTTTTAAAATCTCGGATACGTTAGTTATGTGCGCGGAAAAGGTACTTAAACTTTGTTCAATACTTTGCTCATCTCCAATGTCGGAAAAAATTCCGTCATATACGGGTATTTCAGAGTTCTCACTTGCCGGAATAAACATACCGCTCATTGCCATTAGGGTTATAAGTCCGGTCATTTTTAAGGTTACCGTTTTACCACCCGTATTAGCGCCCGTCACCAAAAGTATAGAAAACTCCCCACCTAATTCAACGCTTATAGGTACGACTTTCTTTTGGTCAATTAGCGGATGCCTACCTTCTTTTATAGATAAATAATTTTTCGCGCTTAAAATCGGCATAGTTGCGTTATAATCGTAAGCAAACTGCGCCTTTGCGAAAGATATATCTATATCACTAATAATTTCAACGTTTCTTTGAAGTTTTTGAGCGTCTGCCGACACAAGCGCGGATAAATAAGATATAATTCTCTCAATCTCGGCTTTTTCTTCAGCGTACAAGGTAAATAATTCGTTATTTAACTCAACTATCGGGAACGGCTCGATAAATACCGTTGCGCCTGACGACGATTGATCGTGAATTAAACCGGATATGGAAGACTTGTATTCCGTTTTAACAGGAATAACGTATCTTCCGTTTCTAATAGTAACTATTGCATCTTGTAAATATTTTTGATATTGATTTGACACAACGTAATGTTGCATTTTTGACTTGATATTCTCGTTAGTTTGTCTTATCTTTTTTCTAACGGAAAATAGTTTATCCGACGCTTTGTCCGCAATATCAGTTTCGTTAATAATCCAATCAGTAATAGATTTTTCTAAAATTTTATTTTCATATAACGGCATACAGTCTTCTTTTAGCAAAACTATACTTTCGTCAGTTATTGAATAAATTGATTCTTTTAGTCTATTAGAAGTTGCGAGCAAACGACCAATACGCAATAATTCGCCAAGCGTTAGTACGGAATTTTTCTCCGCTGAAATCAACGTATCCGTCAAATCATCCAAGCCCAAGAAAGGCTTTTGCATATAATCGAAAATGATTTTGTACGCCTCTTGAGTTCTAGACAAACTCCTATCAACTAAATCAACGTCAGTAAAAGGCAAAATTGACAAAACTTTATCTTTTGCAATACTCGAAGACGTATATTTAGATAAAATATCTAAAAGTCTATCATATTCAAGATTTTTCAAAGTTTTATTTGAAATCATTTAACACCTCTTACAAAATGACCGCGTGTTTTGTTTTGAAATTGGTCTTTGCCCGTTTTTAACGACAAAACTAATTTTTCAAATTCTTCTTTATCTAAATTTCTCAAATCCAATAATAATCCTTGATTAATTTTTGCTTTTTCACTCAAAAGTGATAAAATCGTGCCGTTATACAACTCAAAATAACACTCGTTTAGTTTAATTCGCTTAATTTTAAATTGTGTGATCTTGTCTTTATAATAAATACAATTTTCTTTCTCAAATGCGCAATCGTTACAGTTTCTATTATTCGCACGATTAGGACAATGCACCATCGTCATAACAGGAAAATAACCTAAAGCGTAAACGTAAGTGCTTAAAGACGAAAGAGTTTTAAGTTCTTGTTCAGTGAGTTCAGGAGATAAAACACACTCACCGTCAAGTTCGGATAAAGAAAGATTGTTTGCTACGTTAAATCCCGTACCGTAAAAAATAGGTTTAGAATATCTCTTGCCAATCTCTCTTATCGCATAATTATTTCCATAAAAACCAAATATTAAATTATTATATAATTCCACTATTTTATATAATACTTCAATATCTTTTTGCTTTAAAAACGTTGAAATTCCCAAATAAATAGGTTTTTTGTATTTTTGAGCAAGACACAAGAACTCTCCTACTTTATCCAACGAATAATCGTAAGGCACATAGATAATTTTGTCTATATAACTTAAAACGTCATCATTGATTTGTTCAAGACTCGATACAAGAGCAACGATTTTTTTGTTTTTAACAAAGGATTTATTTATAGAAATGCAAGTTTTTTCGCTCGGTTTATTGTTTTCATATATTTTAAGTTTTGCACGCTTAAATTGTTCAAAACATTCTTTTCTTTTTTGATTTAATACAGAGAACGGAACGAGTACGTTAGATACGATTTGCGTTTTTACGTTTTCAACCATAAAGGGTTCGCTTCCCTTTTTCAATACTGACGTTATTCCCGCAGTTTGGTCGCCGTTTTGCGCTTCATTTGATTTATCAAGTTCAAATTCAATACTATATTTTGTATTGCTATCACATATCGTCAAAAGGTATTTTCCTGCATAAAATTCTTTTAAAGTTATATCAACTTTAAGTTTCTTATACTCTAATTCTTGCATCGTATCTACGGCTTGCGTTATAGATACACTTGCCCCTAATAAAACGTTAAACTTTGTATATGCTACGTAATTACCTTTTTCTAAATTAGAAGACGACAGCGTAGCGCCACCCAACTCTTTTTTGTTGTATATAAACTTAAGTCCCGTGCCTTTTGAAAGTTTTTTGTTTGACGAAAAGTGTATTTTTTTCAAGCCGTTTTTGAGTTGCTCAATTTTAACAACTTTTCCAATCTCCAACCCTGCATTATTTTGCAATTTTGTATTTATAATATCAAAGTTTTTACCAAACAAATATCCTTCTTCGGTAAACGTTCGAGCATAAGAGGATTTTATTCTATCAACGTCTTCCCTTTTAAGGTCGTTAACCAAGGCTTTTTTATACGCGTAAACGGCAGACGCAACGTATTCCGCGCTTTTTAGTCTTCCTTCTATTTTAAAAGAAGTAACTCCACATTTTTTAAGCGAATCTAAATTATTTACCAAGCATAAGTCGTTGGTTGACAAATAATAGCCTTCTTTATCCGTTACGGAAGACTCGTACAATCTTCTACAAGGTTGTTTACACAAGCCACGGTTTCCGCTATTACCGTCTATCATACTACTTAAATAACAATTCCCCGAAAAGCCAACGCATAGCGCGCCGTGCACAAACGCTTCTATCTCTATATCTACGCCTTCTTTAATTCGCTCAATTTCAGCAAGCGTAGTTTCACGAGATAAAATCACTCTCGTTGCGCCCAATTTCTTGGCTTGAATTGCGCCTTCTAAATTATGAACACCAAATTGCGTGCTAAAATGCATAGGAACACTTGGAGCAATCTCTTTACATAGTTTAACAGTTGCAAGATCGGTCACAATAAAGGCGTCTATATTACAAAGAACGGCTTGCCTAATATATAAGGCAAGCCTATCTAATTCGTTTTCTTTAATCATTATATTGAGCGTTAAATAAACTTTAACGTCATAAAAATGACAAAAATCTACCCATTCGCCCAAATTTTCAAAAGTGAAATTGTCCGCTTTAATTCTTGCGTTAAATTCCGACAAACCAAAATAAACGGCGTCTGCTCCGTGCAAAACCGCAGCTTTTAAGGAATCAATATTTCCGGCAGGCGCCAATATTTCGATTTTTTTCATTTATCTTAATTTTGCTCCAAACTTATTATCAAGCGCAGAAATAATATCATTTACAACGCTTTGAACTTCTTCATCCTTTAGTGTGTGATCAAACGAGCGGAAAGAAATATTTAAAGCAACACTCTTTTTACCCGTTTCAACTTGCGCGCCTTTATAGATATCAAACAATGATACGTTTTCAATCAACTCTGAAATATTAGAAATTTCTTTAATAATGTTTCCAACAGGCAAAGTTTCGTCAACTAAAAGCGCAAGGTCTCTTTCAACGTTAGGATATTTAGGAATTGCCGTAAACTTAATTGTTTTAGTATTTTTACCTAATGTGTCCAAGTTTAATTCCGCAACATAAGTTCTTCCCGAGAGTTCATAGTTTTCAGCAACGTCAGGATGAATTTCACCCATAAAACCGATTACGTTATCGCCCGAAGTGATTTCCGCCGATCTACCGTCGTGTAAGAAAGAATAAATTTTTGCGGTAAAATCATAGTCGTAAACACCGTAAGTCTTCATAACTTCTTCAACCGTTGCTTTGAGTGTAAAGAAATTCTCATCACGTCCAAAAGCGCAAATTGCTAAAGTATTATTTTCTTCAGGTTGCTCGGTCATAGGCAAAGATTTAGGTCTAAATACCTTTGCAATTTCAAACAATCTACCGTCAGTAAGTTTCTTATTATTATTTAAACTAACGATATTTAGAATACTTGGCGTTAAAATAGTACGCATAACGCTCCAATCATCCCCTAACGGGTTAAGGAGTTTAGCAGCGACTCTCAATTCACTATCTTCCGCAATTTTGAGCATATCAAATGCCTTAGGAGAAATAAAAGAATAGGTAGTCGTTTCCATATATCCTAAACCTACGAGTTTTTTAATCAAACCGTCAACCTTGATTTGGTCTTCAGTTTTCATACCTCTCGTTTGCTCCGCTTTAGGCATCAAAGTTGAAGTGATATGTTCGTAGCCGTAGTATCTAATAATTTCTTCTGCAAGGTCGTTAGCGCCATCAACGTCTTCACGATACATAGGAACTCTTGATATAAGCAAACCGTCTTTAATCTCAGTTTTAAAATCAAGTCCGTTCAAAATATCGAGAATAAATTTATCTTCTATTTCAATTCCTAAAATATCAGCGATTTTCTTAACGGGAACTTTAATAACGTTTTCTTCAGGTTCAACCGCTTTTTCATCAATCGTGTTAACCGTGATTTCTCCCGCGTCCATTTCACTAATTAAAGCAAGCGCGCGTGATAAAGCAAATGATTGTGATGCGTAATCTACGCCCTTTTCATAACGAGCGGACGAATCCGAACGCAAATTCAAGGCTTTAGACGTACGACGGATATTATCACGAGCAAAACGAGCGGATTCAAATACGATATCTTTCGTATCTTCGTGTATTCCCGAATTAAGTCCACCCATAATACCTGCAACAGCGCAAGGTTTTTCATTATCACAAATCACGAGCATAGAATTATCTAAAACGTTTTCTTTTCCGTCAAGAGAAATAATTTTCTCCCCGTTTTCCGCTCTTCTTACGATAATTTTATCCCCTGCAAGGAATTTTTTATCAAAAGCGTGCATCGGTTGACCCAATTCGATAAGAATATAGTTAGTAATATCTACGATATTGTTTATAGGTTTAATACCAACCGCGCGCAATCTCTTTTGGATATATTTAGGCGACGGCATAATTTTAATATTTTTAACTTCACGAGCCATATAGTGTGAGCACAAGTCAAAGTCTTTTACTGAAACACTAACCGTGCCTTCACTCTTTCCAACAACGTAATCGGTGGACGGAAGTTTTAATTCTTTACCCAAAACAACGGAAACTTCACGAGCAATACCCAATATACTTTGACAATCAGGTCTATTAGCCGTAACTGAAACGTCAAGAACAACGTCGTTTCTACCCAAAACTTCGTTAATATCCGCACCGACTTTTTCGTTAGGATCCATAACGAGTACGAGATTTTGGCTTGCGCCGGGATAATCAGCGTCAGTTGCGCCCAATTCTTCACCAGAACAGAACATACCGTCGGACGATACTCCTCTAATCTCACCTTTTTTGATATGTAACCCACCGCAAAGGTCAGCGCCGTCTAAAGCAACAGGAACGATATCTCCTACTTGAATATTTTTTGCATTAGTAACAATTTGAAGATTGTTTTTCCCATCCAAAGTTATAGCGCAAACTTGAAGTTTGTCCGCGTTTGGATGTTTTTCGATACCAACGATTTTACAAGTAAAAACGTTAGTAACCGTTGCAAGAGAAATAATTTCTTCAACTTCAAAACCGACAGACACGAGCTTGTCCGCAAGTATGTTAGGCTCAACGTCCACGTCAACGTATTCTTTTAACCAACTGTAAGGAACTTTCATATCTGCCTCCTAATCCTTAAATTGCGCAAGGAAACGCAAATCGTTTTCAAACAAAAGTCTCATATCGGGAATACCGAATTTTATCATAGCAAGTCTATCTATTCCAAAGCCAAAAGCAAATCCGGAATAAATTTTGGAATCAATTCCGCTACCGTCCAAAACTTTGGGGTTAACGATACCTGCGCCCAAAACTTCTATCCAACCCGTGCCTTTACAAATTCTGCAACCTTTTCCACCGCATACCGAACAAGTAACGTCCATTTCTACGCTTGGTTCGGTAAACGGGAAATACGACGGACGAAGTCTGGTTTTTGTTTCCGACGAGAAAAACGCTCTTGCAAACTCGTCCAATATACCCTTTAAGTCACACATAGTAATATTTTTATCAACAACGAGTCCTTCAATTTGTTGGAACATCGGGCTGTGTGTTGCGTCGTAATCCGACCTATACACCTTACCGGGACAAATCATTCTAATAGGCGGTTTTTTCGCTTCCATAGTATGAACTTGACAAGGTGACGTATGAGTACGCAAAAGCAAGTTATCCGAAAAATAGAAGGTATCTTGCATATCGCGCGCAGGATGATCTTTAGGAATATTTAAGGCTTGGAAGTTATAGTAGTCCGTTTCAACTTCCGGTCCTTCACGAACCTCAAAACCTAAACCGATAAATATATCGGAAATCATATTTTTAACAATAGTCAATGGATGACACGCGCCAACCTTTACGTTTACAGACGGCTCGGTAACGTCAATCTTTTCCTCAACGAGTTTTTGTTGCTTTTCCGCTGTTTTAAGAAGATTTTCTTTTTCAGCGATACTTGATTCAATCGTAACTCTACCGTCGTTAACCGCTTTACCAAATGCAGGTTTTTCTGCAGGCGGAACGTCTTTTAAGCCTTTAAGCAACGCAGTCAATTCACCGCTCTTTCCGCAAAACTTAACTTTAACGTCGTTCAATTCGCTTACGGTTTGCGCAGAGTTAATTTCTTGAATTGCATTGTCAACAACCGTTTTTAATTTCTCTAACATAATTCCTCCAAAAATAAAAAACACCCCAAGCAACGCTTAGGGCGAATAAAATCCGCGGTACCACCTAATTTCACCAAAAAGGTATCTCAAAAAGTCTATAACGCGACCAAACGTTTCGAACTACTAAATTCACTCGAAAAACTCCAAAGCGAAAATTCACCGAATACCATTTTCAGGCACGTTTCAGCCTATGCGCGCCCGTCTCTTTAAAAACACATATACTCGATTACTGCTCTTTTTCATCGTTTTTAAAATAATACCATAAAAGAAACCCGTTGTCAAACAAAATTAGTATTTATGGTATTAAATCAATCATATCGCTTAACTCAGCCGCTTTCAAATAAGTATCCGGAACTTTTCCAGCCAGCACACACTCGCTAACCAAGACTTCAGACGACGTGCTTATAACCGTATCCGAGAACGGTATAATTAAAGAAATATCCGAATTTACTTTAATGAAAATTTTATGCAAAGTATGATTTATACTCGCTTCCGTAAACTCTGACGTAAAAGTACAGTCCACTGCTCCTGTTGACACAAAATTAACGGTTATTTCGCTACCGTAACCGGCAACAATCGCTGAATTTAAAAAAGCGCCAATCGGTATTTTAATGCCCTTTTTACTTATTTTTTCCACGTTTTGAAGCGCAATACTCGATATTTGTCTGGCAAGCAAATTTATCTTTGCGCTCTTTGCTTTTATAGCGGTAATATTACCTTCTCCGTCGTCTATCACGTCAACCAAATCAGAATAATCTATTCCGTCGTTTATCACCATTGTTATCGCGCTGTTTACCGCGTTTACTGTCAAGGCCTCTATTTTTGCCGTGCAATAGTTTAGAATTATAGGCGTAATGTTTCTTTCAAAGTAGTTGCAAGCAAAACCGATAATTACAAAAGTTATAATTACCACCAAAATAATTTTGCGTTTTCTTTTTCGTTTTGCCTTTAAGTTCTTTTTCATACAAAATTATATGAAAAGTATTTAATAATAATGAATTAACTTTTATTCCTCGAATTAAATATAAGAGCAATCAAAAAACCAATGATTATGGCAGCGGATAATCCAGCAGCTCCTGCCGTTACACCGCCCGTAAACGCTCCTAATATGCCGTCCGCTCGAGCGCCTTCCATAGCGCCTTTTGCAAGAATACTACCAAAACCACAAATCGGTACGGTTGCGCCTGCGCAACCATATTCTTTTACATATTTAAATACTCCTATCGTTTCTAAAAAAACACCTAAAAGCAAAAAACTAACCAATATTCTTGCGGGTGTCATTTTTGTTAAGTTTAACAAAACTTGACCTATCATACATATAACGCCACCTACCGCAAATACTTGTAAATATCGTAACAAAATATCCATA
>JAZSRG010000210.1:0-1779 GCA_045538365.1 Clostridia bacterium | reverse complement strand
TATGTCTTTTTTACCTTAAGTTCTACGCTATAATTTGGTCCACAATTAAGTTTTAAACAATTTATAATCTTTTCTTCGCACTCGTTATTATATGATTTCTCATACACGTCACTTGGTAAAATGAATTCAAAGGCTATTTTTTTAATACGCGAAAAAAGTTGACACTTACTCAACCTAATACGCGAAAATTCTTCGCCTAATTCATCTATTATGTACGATACTATTTTTTCCATTAAATATTCTCTCCGCAGAGTTTTAAAATCTCTTCAACAATATGCTCGTTTTCAATAGTTTTGACAACTTGTCCTTTTATAAAAAGCGCAGATTTGTCTTTACCACCCGCTATACCAAAATCACAGTCACCCGCTTCGCCTATACCGTTAACGACACAGCCCATAATGGCAATTTTTATAGGGCGTTTAATATCCGCTGTTTTTTGCTTAACTTCTCTAACTATACTTTCTAAATCCAAACTGCATCTTCCACAAGTCGGACAGGACACTATATCAACGAAATTTTTATCAACTTCTACCGCTCGTAAAAGTTTCTGCGCAACTTTAACTTCTTGCACGGGATCACCCGTAAGGGATACTCTAATCGTATCTCCGATACCGTCAAGTAATAAACTACCTATAGCCGATACGCTTTTATATATACCTTCGTCATCCATACCCGCTTCAGTAACGCCAACGTGCAACGGATAATCAGTAGTGGATGCGAGAAGTCTATACGCTTCAACGGTTTTCTTCGGTGAAGATGCTTTAACCGATATAACAGTATTATAAAAACCGACTTTTTCGAGAATACTTACGTGCCTTAAAGCGCTCTCAACAAGGGCTTTTGGGGTACGGCCGTATTTTTCTTGCAAATCTTTTTCTATCGAACCGCTATTTACTCCCACCCTAATCGGTACGTTATGAGCCTCTGCGCAGTCCGATATAATCCTAACGTTTTTCTCGTCCCCAATATTTCCGGGATTAAAACGAATTTTTGATACACCGTTTTCAATGGAGAGCAAAGCAAGTTTATAATCAAAATGAATATCTGCAACCAAAGGCACGTTTGTTTTATCCACTATAGTTTTTACAGCCTTGGCAGCATCTTGTGTATTTACCGTCATTCTTACGATATCACACCCTGCTTTTTCTAATGCCGAAATTTGCGATACGGTTTTCTCTATATCACTCGTATCGGTATTCGTCATAGACTGTATGGTGATTCTTTCTCCACCACCAATATATAAATTTCCAACTCTTACTTTTCTCGTCATAATTAAAACCACTTCATTACGTCTATCATTATAGCAAACGCAAATATAATAATCAAGCCCACAGAATGGACAATTGCTTCAAATTTTCGACTAACAGGTCGCCCTATTATCCACTCAATTAAAACGAATACAACTCTTGAGCCGTCAAGTGACGGTATTGGCAACAAGTTAAATACCGCAAGATTGGCGGATATTAAGCACACGAAATACATTAATACGCCAAGATTAAGCGTTGCCGACTGACCGAGAGTTGAAATTACGGTAATAGGTCCACCTAACTCCGCTAAAGGCGTCGCGCCCGTAAATATGCCTATAAAAGAGGATATTACCAACCACACCATTCTAAATGCGGATAAAAAGCCACGGGCAAAAGCATCAAAGAAACCAAATCTTACACGATAAAACTTGTACGTTATACAATTGCCTTTATCAATGATTTTTTGTACCGCATCATGGTTTTGCTTTAATTGTTCATCCGTATATGATTGATATATTTTTTCGTCAAATTC
>JAZSRG010000004.1:0-1652 GCA_045538365.1 Clostridia bacterium | reverse complement strand
AAGCGGTGTTTGGAACGTAGAAACCGTCAACGATACACAAAAGAAGTTCAGCTACGAATACTCTATCCGCAGAGACCACGAAATGCTTTACGTTATCGTGGATTTCGGCGGAGAAACGGTATATGACTTCGACGTTTATTTTTCTGCAGACGATGGTGCAACCGTAACCACCGTTTCTTTCAGCGCGCAAACCGAAAAGGCTACCGTTGCAAATGTGGACGTTGATAAAACCGTCGTTAACGGCGGAATTGTGGAAATCGGCTACCGCCTTACCGCAAAGAACGAATACGTTGCGGCAGGCACAACCTATACGTATTTTATAGGCGCAAAATATGAAAGCGCGACCCTTTTCTATCCTGCGGTATATCCCACTTTTGTTAATGACTACACACAGCCCTATGATTCTAATGCTGATTGGCAAGCAGTTTGGAACAAAGCGCTCGAAATAGATTACTACGATATGCTCGTGGGTGCGGAATCTATTTCCGAATACGTTACTATCGACGGCAAATTCAACGAAGCGTATTGGTCCCAGCTTACAAACTTCCATATGGGCCTTGACGATAATCTGAACTCTAACGACTATAAAAACGGTGATTACAATCTTATCGACTTTGACGAGGTTCAATTCTCCGATAATCACTATTTAGGAGGAAATAAAACGAACAGTTCTGCAAACGCAAAGCATTTAAAGCTTAAAGCCGACGTAAGAATGGATAAGTATTCTATTTACGGCGCGGCTTTGGTTCAGCATGCAAACGCCGATAAGGATTTTGAGTTCCGTCTTTACGTTAAGGACGAGGGCGGGAATGAATATAAAATCGTAATACACAACTACGCAAAGGGCACGACGGTCTCTACAGACGACACGTCCAGTTTTAAGGTATATAAAGGCGGAAACGAGATTACTGACAAAAAACCCTATACGGGTGGCGCGATCAAAGCACAAAACGCGGGTAATATTTATTCCGTTGAATTCAGACTTGATCTTAAAGAGCTTGGCACACTTAGCGGAAAAGAATTCCAGGCTTCCGTATTGGCGGAATGTAAGCACGAGTGCAAGCATAAAGATTGCTTAGGCAGCGGTACCGTAACCTCACACTCCAACCACTATATCGCTTCTACAGACGATGGTACGAACGCAACCATTGCCGGTTCGTTTGCCCATACGGAGTATGCTTGGAGCTTTAAGTACGACGAAAAGAAGAACGACGATTTATCCAACGATATAGCGATTGACGGAACTATCGAGACCTCAACCTTTAAATCAATATTGGCACACGACCGCTTTTTGTACGGTGTAAAGAGACCCACTAACTATACAACCTCCGGCGGCATACAGTCCGAGTGTAAACAGTTTGCGTATACGGTGCATTCCGATTACGAATATCTTTACTGTGCAGCACTTGTAGATTTAAAGAATACCGGCGGCACCCCTCTCGAGTGGACCCCGGGGGAACATTCGTTTAACCTTTACGTAAAAAAGAATTGGCAGACAGCAGGATTCATTAAGGGCATAAAGCTCTATTTAGCAGAAGATAAAGAAACCGTAAAATTCAAGTTCATTACAGTTAACGGAACTACGGAAGCAACAACCGACTATAACGGAGACGAAATTGAGGCGGTGATTGCCCCCGTAAAGTCGCTTGATC
>JAZSRG010000170.1:0-1649 GCA_045538365.1 Clostridia bacterium | reverse complement strand
CGACTTTAATTCTGCCTCTGCCGTAAGCGTGGGGAAGACCGGTAAGCAAGTGACTCTTACGCGCTTTTCTCATTTCGTCCGTGTAAACAGAGAAAACTGCGTCGTTGTGGGTAGTTCTGTACAAAAATTCTTCTTCGATTTTGTCGCCCAACTTGTATCCGTACGCTTCGCACGCGCTTCTGCACATTCTCATACCACCGAACGGGTTTACACCGCGCTTTAAGGGACGGTTGGTTTGAAGACCTACGATAAGTTCTTTTTCTTGGTCAATGTAACCCGGTCCAAAACCAGTCAAAGACGATACGGTGTTGGTATCGATATCAAGAACTCCACCGTATTGTTGCTCTATACTGAAAAGTGCGCGCACTTTTTTCATAAGGTCGTTGGTACGCTTGGTTGCGCCCTTTAAAAAACTACTATCGCCACAGTACGGCGTATAGTTCGTCTGGATAAAATCACGGACGTTAATTTCGTTTTGCCATGCTCCACCTTGGAAGCCGTTCCAATTGTTGTGTTCCATAATTTACTCCTTTGCGCGTGTCCGCGCCGATTTTATGATTTACAAATATCGAGTTTTTGCTCTCAATTTGTTTTGCTCTATCGTTATCCAATCTATTATAAGTATTCTGTTTTAAAAAGTCAATATTTTGCATATTTTATTTGACGAAAAATTTAATTTAGTCAAATTTTTTGTCTTTTTAGTTACACCAAAATCAATTTTTTCGTCATATTATGTATAAAGGAGAAAAGTCATGAGTTGGTTTAATAATTGTAACGAAAATAATTGTTGTAACAGACAAAATAATAACTGTATAAGACAAAATAATTGTTGTTGTAATCAAAATAATTTAAGACCTATAAATATAGTAGCAGGCGAACGCGGTCCTCAAGGCGTTCCCGGACCTGTCGGCCCTACCGGTCCTATCGGTCCGCAAGGTCCTGCCGGTCCTATCGGTCCTACTGGTCCTATCGGTCCAACGGGGGCAACGGGTGCAACGGGCGCTACGGGCGCTACCGGTCCGCAAGGCATACCCGGTCCTGTTGGGGCTACGGGCGCTACCGGTCCGCAAGGTCCTATTGGTCCACAAGGTCCTGTTGGTCCTGCCGGTCCTGTTGGGCCACAAGGTCCTGCCGGCGCGGACGGACTTAGCACGATTTCAAGTTTGCTTTTATCCAACCCCGCTACGCAAACGGTAGTGGCAGGCGATACTCTTAGTCTTGGTACTGCGGTTGGTGGCGTAGGTACGGATATTTCCTTTACCGCGCCCGATACTATTACTTTGAGCCAAGGCTCTTATCTTGTGTCATTGAACACCGTAACGTCGGGTGGCGCAACCACGAAAGGGGTAACTCTCGCCCTTGACGGCACGGCAATAGGTAGTGGCTCGTACGTTACCGCCTCTGCGGACTTTGACACCGTTTCCGCGCAAACTTTTATAACCGTTGCGGACGGCGACACTTCCACTCTCACCGTTTTAAACGGTAGCGATGCGGAAAACACTTACGAAGACCTTGATTTGTCTATAATCAAATTAGCGTAAATGCTAAAACTTAAAAATCTTAACTTATTTTTACAAGTTATTATAAATGAGGCTTGGTCATAATAAATGATTGAGATTGTGGCTAGAAAAATCAACGAAAGACAAATA
>JAZSRG010000089.1:0-3858 GCA_045538365.1 Clostridia bacterium | reverse complement strand
CCCGGATTTGGTGACAGACGTAAAGCAATGCTCGAAGATATCGCAATCTTGACCGGTGGTACTGTAATTAGCACGGATTTAGGTTTAGAACTTAAAGACACCACTCTTGCAATGCTCGGTCGCGCTAAACAAGTTAAAGTTGACAAAGAAAACACCACTATCGTTGAAGGCGCAGGGGATAGCGAAAACATTAAAAACCGCATTAAGTCCATTAGATCTCAAATGGCAGAAACCACGTCCGACTATGACAAAGAAAAACTTGCTGAACGTCTTGCAAAACTCGCAGGCGGTGTAGCAGTAGTTAACGTAGGCGCTGCAACCGAGATTGAAATGAAAGAAAAGAAACTTCGTATCGAAGACGCACTTTCCGCTACTCGCGCAGCAGTAGAAGAAGGTATCGTTCCCGGTGGTGGAACTGCGCTTTTGTACACCATTTCCGCAGTTGACAAATACATGGCAGGTTTAGAAGGTGACGAAAAGACGGGCGCATCCATTATCCGTCGCGCAATCGAAGAACCCGTTAGACAAATTGCAACCAACGCAGGTCTTGACGGCGCAGTTATCGTTAACAATATTTTGATGGCAAATAAAGGCATCAACTACGGTTACGACGCATTGAAGAATAGATACTGTGATATGGTAGCAGAAGGTATTATTGACCCGACCAAGGTTACCCGTTCCGCTCTTCAAAACGCAGCAAGCGTAGCAGGAACGTTACTCACGACCGAAAGTCTTGTGTCCGATATTCCCGAACCGCCGGCTCCGGTAGCGGCGGCTCCTTCTGATATGGGCATGTACTAAAAAACGCGTTATAAACTTCGCAATACTTCAAAATCAAACACCCTCCCGTGCAGTTACGTACCACTATGTACGCGCCTTTCGGGAGGGTGTTTACTTTTTCGTCTTGCTTGTTTCTAACGCGTTTTTTTATTTTAGAAGCCCTTCTCGGGGTTTTTACTTTTGTGGGCTCTCTCGTATCGCAAGCCGTTTTTTCTAGTATGCGCCCTTCTTGGGGCTTTTTCATTTTCGTCTTGCTTGTTTTTTTTCTGTTTTTTGTTGGATGATTTTGGCTTGTATTTTGTTTGAAATTTTGTAAGAAAAATCAAAATTCACTCTTGACAAAGGCTAAATTTTTGGTATAATAATTGTACGGTCTACGCATAGACTAAAATAGAAAAAGGAGAAATAAAATGAAAAAAGGTTTAATTATTGCACTTGTATGTATGTTGGCTCTTTCTTGCTTTGCTTTAGCAGGATGCGGTGTTGCCGGAACTTACGCTTTTAGCGAAGCATATTTGCTAACGGGATCTACTACGACGAAAATTAATGCGGATAAATTAGACGATTATGGTTTATCATCGGCAAACTCATTTGTTTTAAATTCTGATAATACGGCGGAAGCGATAAGCGTTTATGGTAATACGACACATACGGAAGAGTTTACTTGGGCAGAAGTTGACGGTAAAATCCATTTAATAGACAGTTATGACAACGTTACGGTATTAACTCGTGATGGAAATAAATTGATTGCTGAACAAAAAATAGGTGGTATAACGCTTCAAATGGTTTATACTAAAAAATAATATTAAATGATAACAAAAACCGCACTTTTAAAAGTGTGGTTTTTTATGTGCTAAAATTATTTTTCAATGATAAATTGTTCGTCTTCTTTCAAGTCAACTACTATGCAGTCGTTCATATAAGTGCACTCGGGGAGTACTATCATAGCGGTAAGAGATGAATTGTTTGCCGGAAGGGGAGCAAGGTGCCATACGCACGCGTTCATCTTGATAATAGTGTTTTTAGGTACTAAAAATGCTTTGATGTACTCGGGCAAAGGTTTGCCGGCGCTTGGTGGCGCTACGTGGAGTATCATGTCGTCGTTAAGTGGCATAATGATTTCCGCGGTAGTCGTGTGGTATTCTATTTGGGTTATTTTCATAACGTCGGGTTTTTTAACGACTATTGGGGAAAATGCAACTTGACTGTCGTGATAAGCCAAAAGTCTATCGGGATAAAAACTGTGGAGTTCTCCGCAAAGAGCGTATCCTTCGGGGTTAGCCATATCGTAGTAAGAGCCGAAAGGCGCGAAACTTTCTTTAGTTAATTTTTCAACTTTTATCGTTCTCATAATTTTCTCCTAAATTTTTATACCTTAATTATAAATGTAAAACACGCAAAAATCAAGAGAAAATCAAAGATTTTATTTTTAAAAAACCTTGAAAATTTTCCTTTTTGTGTTATACTTAATTGGGTGATGATATGGCGCAAGTAACTATTATAACTATAGGATCTCTTAAAGAAAGTTTTTGGACTGACGCGGTGGCTGAATACAAAAAAAGACTTGGTCTTTACGCCAAAGTGGAAGAGATAAATTTGAAAGAAGAAAAAATTTCAAACGAAGATTCTTTAAGTGATATAAACTCCGCTCTAAACGCGGAAGGGGACAAAATTTTGTCCAAAATTCCAGATGGCGCGTGGGTTGTTGCTTTATGCGTGGAAGGAAAACAGGTGGACTCTATTCGTCTTGCAAGTTTGATTGGAGAAGGGGTGGACAAAACGGGTAAAGTTTGCTTTATAATCGGCTCGTCACACGGGCTTGCAGACAAAGTTAAAAATCGCGCGGACTTTAAATTGTCCGTTAGTCAATTAACTTTTCCGCATCAATTGATAAGAGTATCGTTATACGAGATGATGTACCGCTCTTTTACTATAAGGGCAGGTAAAAAATATCATAAATAGTTGAAAAATGAAAAAACAACTTAAAGAAAATTTAACAAAATTATTAAGTGAAACCCCGAAATTTTGGTGGGCAACCGACTATGATATTAAGCCCGGTCAAGGCGCGGACGGTGTTAAAGCCTTATTTTTTGAAGGGGTTGAGTATAAGGGTAACAAAACCCGAGTTTTTGCTTATTACAAAGCGCCCAAAGGAAAGGCTGGCGAAAAATTCCCTGCAGTCGTGCTCGTGCACGGTGGCGGTGGTATTGCCTATCCCGATTGGGTTGAGCGTTGGGTAACCCGTGGATACGCTGCAATTGCAATAGACACTTGCGGAAGGTTTCCAAAAGATAAATATAAAGGTATAGTCGTAACCGAAGGACGAGAAATAGACGGCAAAATCGTCTTTTCTAATCACGACGAAGCAGAGTGGACGGCGCTTGATACCGTTTTAGACGGTTACGTTTCCGGTCCGTATAACGACGAATTTAAAAATACGGATAAGCCGTTAGGGGAACAATGGCTTTATCACGCTTTGTCCGCTTTGATTTTAGGACACGGACTTTTATTGTCTTTCCCCGAAGTTGACGAAACGAAAACGGGTATTATCGGTGTGTCTTACGGCGGAGTTTTAACGTCTTACGCAATTTGCTTCGACCAAAGATACAAAGTGGCTTGTCCTGCTTACGGTAGCGCGTTGCTTGACTTTGGCGGAGAAAATGAAATTCGCGGTGGCTCGGGAATAAATAGACGGGCAAAAGAATATAAGTTAGACGATATTTACGATACGGCAACTAATATTAAAAAGGTAAATTTCCCCGTACATTGGAGCGCGTGGGATAAAGACGGCAATTTTTCTATAGATGCCCCCAGTAGATGTTATCTTGAAACCAAGCATACGGGAAGCGCTCTAAGTCTAATTTACAATTACGACCACTCTCATTGTCACGTGTGGGTACGCGACGAGATATATAAGTTTATTGATAGTAACTTAAAAGGTACGGAAGGCTTGGTTAAAGTAGTTAGCGAGCCTAAAGGTTTTGGGAAAGTCAGTTTCGAGATTGAAAGAATAGACTCCGCGCGTGACTTAAAAGCCGTATGTTTCTATCTCGATACGCCTATGTCTTTTACTGATAA
>JAZSRG010000028.1:0-18460 GCA_045538365.1 Clostridia bacterium | reverse complement strand
TTCCTAAGACCGCTTGGCCTCCGACTTGCTTTGATTTTGAACCCGAATCATTTGATAAGTCTCTTGACCTTATCGTAACGGAAAAAGGAGTTGTAAGGTGAGAATTATTGCAGGACGCTTTCGCGGACGAAAACTTAAAGAATTAAAAGCGGACGGGGTTAGACCGACCTTGGACCGTGTTCGTGAAAACTTGTTCAATATTATATCCCAAGACGTGAGAGATTCTGTCTTTTTAGATTTGTTTTCAGGAAGCGGGGCAATAGGTTTCGAGGCTATGTCAAGAGGCGCAAGTGAAGTTGTTTTCTCTGACCTATCTAAGGCGGTTGTAGAACATATTAAATCAAACGCTAAAGAGTTAGGCGAGAGCGTTACCGTTATATGCGCTGATTATAAGTCAACCTTGAAAAGACTTGGAAAACGGTTTGATATAGTTTATCTTGATCCGCCGTACGACTTTAACGAAACAGAATTACTCTATGAATTGTCAAAATCTAAAATACTTGACACAAAAACCTTGGTGATTTACGAGCATAATTCGGAAAAGCCCTTTAAAAATGACGAAAATCGTTTTTGTGTCGTTGATGAGAGAAAATACGGTATAGCAACCTTAACTTTTTTGAGGAAAATAGATGAATAGATCTTGTGCCGTTACGGGCAGTTTTGACCCGATAACGATAGGACATCTAAATATTATCGAGCGGGCAAAGGAACTTTTTGATACGGTTTACGTGCTTATGCTTATAAATCCTGAAAAAAAATATCTTTTTACAACGGACGAAAGACTATCATTTTTAAATACTTTGTTTAATGACGACAAGCAAGTAAAAGTATATTTTTATTCGGGTTATACCGCTGATTTTTGTAGTGAACACGGCATAAAAACCCTTGTTCGCGGTATAAGGAATGAACAAGATTTAATTTACGAAAAAAATCTTGCAAAACTCAACTACGACTATGGCGGGCTTGAAACTTGTTTTTTCGTGGCTGATGAAAATTTGAAAGAAATCTCGTCAAGTTTATTAAAAGACGAGCAAAATAGGGATAAATATTTGGAGATTGTGCCTGAAAAAATACGGGCGCAAGTGAAGGAGAAATTCAATGGATGACGTTTTCGTATTATTGGAAAAATTAGAAAATGAATTTTTAGGAGCAAAAAACACCGTTTTTTCTAAAAAGGCTATGGTGGACGCGCAAAGATGTTTGCAATACATAACCGAAATTAAAAACGGACTTCCGTCTGCGCTCAAAAAGGCTCAAGATATTATTGACCATTCTACGGAAATCGTTGCATCAAGCACTAAAAAAGCGCAAGAAATTTTGACTGATGCGGAAAATCGCGCAACGGAAATGGTTAGTCAATCAGAGATTTTGAAACGCGCCGAGCGCGACTCTAAAATTATACGCAGTGACGCCGTACAGTACGCAAACACATTAAAAAATGACTCAAGACTTTACGTTGACGATATGTTTGCTGACGTTGAAAAGTTTTTGTCTGATACTATTGCTTGTATCCGTAACAACCGTGAAGAATTACGCGGATCTATAATTAGAGACAAAAAACCACCACAAGATAGGTAAGTACAAAAGCAATTATTGACTGTGTTACTTTTGATAAAAGATAGCGAGTAGGTTTTATATTGCAATTACCTAAAAAAGTAAGTGATTGCAGGGTAACGGAAAGCCCACCAAAAGAAATAATGGCGCATATTGCAGGAAGGGTAAACGGGGTAGAAGTTGATGATAGAAGAGCGCAACCGCCCGTCATTTCAACTAAACCGAAACTTATTCCGTCACATAACGCTTTGTTTTGGAAGAAAAGATTTAAAAAATCACTAATTAGATTTAGTATTCCTACGTTTTTAAGCATTACGGCAATCATATAAAATATTGCAATATACGCACCGCTTATAAGTACGCTCGTTATCGTGTCACTAACGCTATTATTTAGCAAATTTTTGCCTAAAATCACTTCTTTTGGTTGTGTTTGACCGCTTTTTTTGCGGTTTCTATATATTAAACCGTTTAAAAGAGCGGATAAATAATGGCAAACAAGTATAATAAATCCGTAGGTTTTATTGTGTAACATCATACTTCCTACGCTACCTACAATAAACATAGGGCCTGAAGTTGACGTAAAAGTCATTATAGTTTTTGTGTCACTTAGCGAAATCTCACCGTTTTCATACATATCGGATAATATTTTTGCCCCAATCGGGTAGCCGGAGAGTACGCTTGACAAAAAAACGTAACCACCTACACCGCTCGTGTTGTATAAAAATCGACAAGGCGCGTTAAATGATTTTGAAAACAAACCGACAAATCCTAAATTTGACGTAAGTTTTGTGAAGAAAAAGAAAGGTAAAAGAGCGGGTAAGACGTTTAGCGCAAATATTTTTATCCCGTCAAATGACGCGGATAAATAAACGTCGGGAAAAGCGACTAAAAGCGTGAGCGCGAGAGTGGAGAGTATAAACGGAATAAGTCTTGTTTTCATCAAAATATTTTATTTTTAAGACTTTTCGTTTAGAATTAAATTGATAATAATTTTTTAAAGGATATATAGATGAATATTAAAGAAAGAATGCGGTTGTATTCAACCGTTTCCAAGCCAGGTCGTTACATAGGGGGCGAGTATAATTTGCCCGATATGAACAAGGAAAACGCTTTGCGTTTTTGCTTTTGTTTTCCCGACGTGTACGAAATCGGTATGAGCAATCTTGGGCTTAGAATACTTTATCACATGTTAAACGAACGCGACGACTGTATTGCGGAGCGTTGTTTTATGCCTTGGATTGATTTGTACAACAAATTAAAGGAAGAAAAATTACCGCTTAGCGCGATTGAAAGCGGTGATGATTTGCAGGCTTTCGACGTGTTAGGTTTTTCTATTCAATACGAACTTGCGTACACCAACGTTGTTGCTATGCTTGATCTTGCGGGTATTCCGTATTTTTCAAAAGACAGAGACGATAGTTATCCACTTATAATTGCAGGTGGACCTTGTATGGCAAACCCCGAACCGTTTGCTGATTTTTTTGATGCAATGACGGTAGGTGAAGGCGAAGAGTCTATGATGCAAATCGTGGATGAAGTAAAGTACGCTAAAGAAAATAACCTTTCAAAAACTCAACTTTTAGAACGTTTATCTAAAATTCAAGGCGTGATAATTCCGTCACAGGACAAGCCGATTTATGAAAACGGGGAAATCGTTGATTTTACGAGAACGGTTACAAAAGCAGTCGTTCAAGATTTTGACAAAGCGTATTTCCCGACGAAAATGTTGTTGCCAAACTTGGAAATCGTGCACGATAGAGCCGTTCTCGAACTTTATAGGGGTTGCAGTAACGGTTGTAGATTTTGTCAAGCAGGTTTTTATTATAGACCTTTAAGAGCCCGTAATTTATCCACTTTGTGCACCTTCGGCAAAACTTTAATTGATGACACGGGATATGAAGAAATGTCTTTGTCAAGTTTGAGTACGGGGGACTATCCAAGACTTAGAGAACTTATAGAGTATCTTAAAAAAGAAGGAAACGGTAAAACAAGACTAAGTTTACCGTCTTTACGCGTAGATAGTTTTGAGAGCGTTTTTGCCGAAGAAGCGAGAAAAAGTTCATTAACGTTTGCGCCCGAAGCAGGAACGGATAGATTGCGCGCGGTTATCAATAAAAATATCACGGCTGAAGATATTGATAAAAGCATAACTTCTGCGTTTAAACTTGGATATTCTTCCGTTAAACTATATTTTATGTTAGGTTTACCGACGGAAACGATGGAAGACCTTGACGGAATAGTTAATATCGTGAAGAGAATAATCGAATTATATAAGATACATAGAAATTCGGGAAAGAATTTGTCTATTACGGTATCGACTTCGGTATTTATTCCAAAACCCGTAACGCCTTTTCAATGGGAAAGATTTATCACGCGTGAAGAGTTCAATCAAAAACTCGTTTACTTGCGTGAAAAATTACGCATAAGGGGAGTTAATTACAACTGGCACGATTATGAAACGTCGTATATGGAAGCCGTATTTGCAAGGGGCGATAGAGCGTTATCTAATCTTATAGTAAAGGCTTACGAAATGGGCGAGATTTTTGATAGTTGGTCAGAGTATTTTAATATGGATATTTGGAGAAAAAGCGCGGAACAATGCGGAATTGACCTTGATTCGTACGTGAAAGAGCGTGAAATTTCCGAAAAAATGTCTTACGAGTACATTGATTGCGGAATTGACCGCAAATATCTTGAAAAAGAAAGAGAACTTGCATATAGCGAAAAAACCACTCGAAATTGTTTGCAAGGCTGTAACGCGTGTGGCGCGAATAAACTCGGGAGGTGTTCGTTATGTTGTTAGTAAAGTTTACCAAAAGATATCCCGCGTCCTTTATGGCGCATCTCGATATTTTGCGTTCATTTTTGCGTGGCTTTGTAAGAGCGGGTATTAAGGTAAAGCGTTCGGAAGGTTTTAATCCTCACGCATTAGTTTATTTTACACCGCCATTACCTTTGTCCGTTGCGTCCGACGCCGAATATATGTGCGTGGAAACGGATATGGAGCCTAACGAGTTTTTTGAAATATTCAAAACTCAAACGGTTAAAGGTATAGATATCGTATCCGTACATAAATTACAAAAAAATCCCAATATAGCGGGAATAGTAACTTATAGCGACTACTTTGTAGAAGTTAATTTGACTGATAAGCAAAAGGCTATTATTGAAAGCGTAATGGCTTCAAGTAGTATCGTTATAGAATACGAGCAAAAAAATAAAATCGTTCAAAAGGACGTTCGCGACTGCGTTGCTTTAATGGAGTGCAGAGATAACGGGTTGTTTTTAAGACTAACGTCGGGAAACAACAATTTGCGAGTTGATAGGCTTTTAAACGGAATAAAAGAACTTAATTTAGATTTTAATTTATACGACGTAATTAGGAAAGAGCAATATACCGGAGAACTTGATAAACTGATTCCTCTTTATTGTTTGGAGGATTATGAAAAATAAAATTTATATTGATATGCACGCAAGCCGTACCAAAGTAGCGGTAACGGAAGAAGACGCATTAGTTGAATTATACGTTGAGCGTGAAACTTCGGAAAAACTCATTGGCAATATTTACAAAGGAAAGGTTGAAAACGTTTTAAACGGTATGCAGTCTGCGTTTGTAAATATCGGTTTATCAAAGAACGCTTTCTTGTACGTACACGAAAGTAATATGGTTGACGGAACGGAAATTTTAGGCGAGAGAAAGTCTAAACCCGCGCCCATACTTGATAAAGTAGGCGACGAAATAATGGTGCAAGTTGTTAAAGAACAATTTGGCACTAAAGGCGTGCGCATAACCAAAGATATAACTATCCCCGGAAGATTTATCGTTTTAATGCCTAAAAACGATTATATCGGCATTTCAAGAAAGATTACGGACGAATCGGTTAGAGAAAGATTAACCAAGATAATTGATAGCGTAAAAGAGCCGGGTATCGGCTATATTTTGCGTACCGCATCTAAAAACGCAACGGCTGCCGAAATTAAAAAAGAAGCAAAAACTTTATATAAAGAATATCTACGCATTTTGTCAAAGTTTGAAAAAGCAGAGTGCGGAGATTTAATATACAAAGAAAGCGGTTTGGTTGAGAGAACTATAAGAGACGTTTTAAACGAAAAAACCGAAGAAATCATCATAAATAACAAAAAAACTTATGATGAACTCAAAGAAAGATTTGAAAACTTTATGCCCGGATATGAAAAGATTTTAAAATTTTATTCGGATGACGACGTAATGTTTGACAAATACGGTTTAAACGATGGAATTGAAGACATTTTAAAGAGAAAAGTTCCGCTAAATAACGGCGCGTATCTTATAATTGATAGAACGGAAGCCTTTACTATTATCGACGTAAATACTGGAAAATACGTGGGTGAAAACAACCACGAAGAAACCGTTTTTACGACTAATATCATTGCGGCAGACGAGATAGCAAGACAACTTCGACTTAGAAACCTTGGCGGTATTATTATCGTTGACTTTATCGATATGGACGACGACGAGCACAAAGAACAAGTACTGGAAAGACTAAAGACCGTTTTGAAGAAAGATAGAGTTAAAACTATGGTTATGGGTATGACGTCTTTGGGGTTGGTTGAAATCACGAGAAAGAAAACTATAAGTATGGTTGATAAAATATTCTTGCAACCTTGCCCGTATTGCGGTGGAGATTCTTACGTTTACTCGGAAGAATACATTATTATGAGATTAAGGGCTGCAATGTATAAGTTTTTCTCAAAAACTGATAGTGAAGCGGTATTAGTCAAAGTTAATCCTATGGTGTTTGCTAAACTTTTCGTTTTGCGTACTTTAGAGCAAGATTGTCAAACCGTATGGCAAGACAAGAGAATTTACGTTGTTCCCGATTCGGAATTGCATATACAAAAATTTGAAATACTTCCATTAAATAGCGGTATTATAGATTTACCTAATACAGCAAGGTTGTTATATTGAGGTTTGTATGAAGTTTATTAACAAAGAGTATGGATTCGAAGGAAGACCACCGTATTTTAACGAATTTTATGAAGAAAAATACAACGGTCAAAACATAGACTCAAATAATTTCCCTAAAAAACCTATAATAGGAGTAGGGTTAGAACACAACGTCCCAAACGGCGCGCTTTTAGTAGGTCAATTCGGAACGATGTGGGGAATTCGCGTGTCTTATCAAAAAAATAATAAATGGTACGAATCCGACGATTTCGTTAATGACGTTGGCAGACTTTACACCTCGCAGTTAGATGGAAATTTTGCATATTTTGCTCATGGAAATATGACTTCGTCTTGGGTAAAATATGATGAAAAGTCTATAGTATTATCCGTATCGACTTTTTCAAATTCACCGATAAGAGTAAAGTTTTATGCAAAAAAGCCGTGTGAAGGGATTATTAAAGCCGATGATTGGGAAATAAAAGGAAGTTCGTCAGGTTATGGCGTAATTTGTGGCGAAACCGAAGAAAAAGACGGGAAAACTGCCTTTGAAAATCGTTACGACGTTATTTTGGACGGACAAGAAGATTATAAAGAACATTTTTACGCAAAAACTTACACTAAACCCACCAAAGTTTTTAACGCAAAAACGGGAGAGTTGGTGTTAGAATATAATTTTAGAAAAACATCAAACTCAAGAGTCTTAATTTTTGCTCAAATTGGAAACGCTGAAATTTTTAATACGGAAAAACCGTCGGAAGAAGAACTTTTGGCGGGTGTTTCTATGGCGGAAATTGATTTTAGTAACACGAATGCAAAGGGCAGTGGAGAACTTGCTTGTTGTACGGATAAAGTTTTTAATTCTACTTGTTGGCATAAGCATTACAATCCCTACTTTTTAGACTGCGCTTATTTTCCGCGTCGCGATATGGACGATTATTATTCCTTTGACCAAAGTGAGATGAATTTATCGGCTATAGTTGGCGCGTATTTGGGCGACGTAAACGTTGCTAAAAACGCGATACCTTTTGCTTTACACGATAAACAATTTGCAGTTTTGTCAACTTGGATAATTTTTTGTAGAAATAGGGACAAAAATTGGTTAAAAGCAGTTTATAAAAAACTTAGAAAAATATATCCACCAAACGACAACCTTGTGATAGCAAGTCATAAAGATATGAGCGAAGTTGGCTACAAAATGCAAAATTCACCCATGAAAAAGAACGATAAACAAGTTGACGTTTACAGTTTGGATATGAGTTGTATTAAATTGCTTAATATGGATATTTTAGAGAGAATGTCCATTATAGCAGACGACTTGTTTTCTCAAGATTACGCAAAAGCGAAAAAAGAACTTCGTCAAAAAATAAACGATTGTTTTTACAATAAAACTCTCGACTTATATATGAATAAGTACGTATCGGGAGAATTCTGCGACGTAATTTCCGTTACCTCTTTGTATCCGTTATTTGCAGGTGTTATAGAAGACGAATCCGTTCTTCAAAAAACCCTTAAATTACTCAAAAACCCCAAAAAGTTTGGCGGAGAGGCTATGCTTTCAACGCTAATGAAGTCGAATATAAATTACGGAAAGAAGGAAATAAGCGCGGATAAAAAAGATAAAAAGCCACCGTTCGCAGATTTTAGGGGAGAGATAATACCTTATATTAATTATTTGATTTATTTAGGATTAGTTAGATACGGAGCAAGTGACGTATCAAGTGATTTAGCAATAAAAAGCGTAAATCTCTACAAAAAGCATTGTTTGCGTGGAAAATACAACATATACGATAGATACTCACCTAAAAACGGAGTTCTCTATAATGCAAAGAGAAACGACACAACGGGAAATTTGCTTGCAATATGCGGTTTAGGAGAACTAATAGACGTAGAATATTTTGGAAAAGATACGAAACCCGCAATAAAGTTTTCGTCAATCAAAAAAGGCGATCACGAAGTTTCAAACGTTCCTTTATTCGGTCGAAACTTTACTTTGTCTATTATAGATAAAACGACTTGTTTGACGGTTGATGACGAAGATAGATTTATTGCAGAAGGCGGAAGGTTTGAAGTTAGATATTATTCTGAACTTGAAAACGGGTGCGAATTCGTTATAAAAACCGATTCTAATTTGCTATTAAACTTAACTACGCCAATTCTATATAATAGTAAAGACAACAAAAAAATTGTTTTCTCGATAGAAAAGGGTGTTAGAAAAATAAAAGTTGATGGGGAACGAATTATTATTGAAAACTTAAATAATTTGTAGAATTTTATTAAAAAACATTGATAGGTTTTCTATAAAAAGCGGTTTTTTATAATACTAAAGAGATTATGAGCAAAAAGTGGATATATGAAACAAACGTAATAATTACGGGCGCGTCGAGCGGTATTGGAAAAGAACTTGTTAAAACTTTTATCACGAAATTTAATTGTAAAGTTTTAGGAGTATCAAGAAATGAGGAGCGCGCAAAAAAATTTGCTGACGAATTAAATTCGCCCGCGTATTTATACTATTGTTTTGACGTGGGAGTGGAGAGCAATTGGGTAGATTTTGCAAACCATTTAAAAGACGCAGGTTTTACGCCCGATATTATTATCAATAACGCAGGTGTATTGCCGACTTTTCGCTCTTTTTCAAACACCGATTTAGACACGGTGAAAGAAACTTTTCAAATAGATTTTTGGTCGGCAATTTATAGCGTAAAGTATTTGGACGGTTTATTGAATAAATCGGAAAAACCTGCAATTATAAACGTTTCAAGTTCTTCGGCGTTAGCATCTCTTGTTGGTACGACTTCATACACTTCCGCAAAAACTGCGTTAAGAGCCTTTACGGAGTGTTATAGCGAAGAGCAAAGAGGCAAACGCTACGTTGCAGTCGTTTGCCCCGGTTTTACAAAAACTGATATTTTTAAATCGCAAAAGCAGAGCATTGAAGATGGTATAGTTGGAAAAATAAGCACTCCAGTTAAAAAAATGACTAAAAAAATCGTTCGCGGTATTCAAAAGAAGAAAAAACGTATGGTTTTGGGAAAAGACGCTCGTATTATGAACTTTTTGTATAAAATTTGCCCTAAAAAATCCACTTCTTTGTTTGCTTACGTTATGAAGAAATCCGGACTCGAATTATTTAAAGAAATTTTTAATGAAAATGATTTGTAAATAAATAAATTATTTTTGGGTTTTGTCTTGCAAAACTCTTTTTAATGTGTTAAACTATATAAAGTTTATAAATCTAATACGATATACACGGAGGTATTATGAGCAAGATTAAGTTGACTACGGTAGCGTTTGAGGGTACTCGTGAACGCGAGTTAAAACTTCGCGAAGCGTTGGCAGAAATTAAAAAACTCCCCGGTGCTACCATGCCTGCATTGCAAAAAGCGCAGGAAATTTATGGTTATCTTCCCATAGAAGTCCAAAAGATTATTGCGGAAGAGTTAGGCGTTTCACTTGAAGAGGTTTTTGGAGTATCTACTTTTTACTCCCAGTTTAACCTTAATCCTCAAGGCGAATATCAAGTTGGTGTTTGCATGGGAACGGCTTGCTACGTAAAAGGTTCTTTGGACGTTATTGAAAAGTTTAAGAGCGTTCTTGGAATTTCAGAAGGCGAATGTACTCCTGACAAGAAGTTTTCGTTGGTTGCTACTCGTTGTATCGGTTGTTGCGGTTTGGCTCCTGTTGCGACTGTTAACTCAGACGTTTACGGAAAACTTACGGCTGATCAAGTAGCGGGAATTGTTGCAAAATATAAAGCATAAACGTGAAGGATATCGCTTTACATTTACTTGAAGTTTGCGAAAATTCTATCAAAGCGAATTCAAACTCGCTTTTTATATCCTTTGAGGTGTTTGATAGAAAAATTTGCTTTTCTGTAAAAGACAATGGGGACGGTATTGATTCAAAAAAACTAAAATCATTGTTTTCTAACGATTTACAAACAAACAAGTTTTCTGGTCGTGGTTTACGCTTATTGAAAAACGACTGTGAAAACTCGGGTGGAAAGTTTAAAATAAATCTTTGTGATAAGGGAACTTGTGTGAATGCGGAATTTATTTTAGATTTTTCGGAGAAAATAATAGGGGATTTACCTTCTGTTGTTTCTGCCTTGCTTACGGAGGAAAAGTTGTATTTGAGTTTTGAGTACGTTTTTAAAGGAAAAGTTTTTTCTTTTAATTCCACCGAACTCAAAAAGATTTTAGGTGAAGAAAAACTGTATTTACCCAAAGCGGTATTTCTTGCAAAAAATTTTATTAAAGAAAATATTGAGAAACTAAATGGAGGTTTGGCTATATGAAAACTATCGCCGATATTATGGCAATAAGAGATAAAAAAAGAGCCGAAATGATTATTCGTGACAATTCCGAATCAATTGCAGAAACCAGAGTTGTCGTAGGAATGGCTACTTGTGGAATTGATGCAGGTGCGCTTTCGGTATTTAATACCCTTGTTGACGAAATTTCAATGCGTGAAATTAAGGGTGTTAGAATTAGTCGTTCGGCAAATTTAAATCTTGCTGAAAATAATCCCGTTGTTGAAGTTTACGCTCCGGGAAAAGAAAAAGTAACGTATGTAAAAGTTGATGCTGAAAAAGTTAAAAAGATTATTTCAGATCATATCGTTGGTGGCAACGTAGTAAAAGAGTATTTGGTTAAATAAGGAGAAAAGGAAGAATTATGTTCAGAAATCAAGTTCTTATTTGTGGTGGTACTGGTTGTCATTCAAACAGTAGCGCAAAAATTTATGAAGAGTTTACTAATCAGATTGCAGAAAAAGGCTTAACCAAAGAAGTTCAAATGGTTATGACGGGTTGTTTCGGTTTGTGCGCCGCTGGTCCCGTTATTATCGTTTATCCTGAAGGAACCTTTTACAGCAAGGTAAAAGTTGAAGACGTAACCGATATTATCAACGAACACATTATAAAGGGTAGAATCGTAGAACGTCTTTTGTATCGTGATGAATCAGGCAAAGAAATTAGACCTGTACAAGCATTGTCCGATACCAACTTCTATAAAAAACAAACCCGTGTTGCACTTCGCAACTGTGGTGTAATCAATCCTGAAGATATCGACGAGTATATTGCAAACGACGGTTATCAAGCGCTTATTAAATGTTTGACCGAACTTCAACCGCAAGAAGTTATCGATATCGTTAAAAAGTCCGGTATCCGTGGTCGTGGTGGCGCAGGTTTCCCGACTGGTATGAAATGGCAATTTACCCACGACGCAGTAGGCGACGAAAAATACGTTTGCTGTAACGCAGACGAAGGTGACCCCGGTGCGTTTATGGATAGATCAGTTTTGGAAGGCGATCCTCACGCAGTTTTAGAAGCAATGACTATTGCTGCATACGCAATCGGCGGAACGCAAGGTTATATCTACGTAAGAGCAGAGTATCCTATCGCAGTTCAAAGACTTGAAATCGCAATCAAGCAAGCAAGAGAATACGGTTTGCTTGGAAAAAATATACTTGACACCGGATTTAGTTTCGATATTGATATCCGTCTTGGCGCAGGCGCATTCGTTTGTGGTGAAGAAACGGCTCTTATCATGAGTATTGAAGGAAATCGTGGTGAACCCCGTCCCAAACCGCCGTTTCCTGCAAACAAAGGTTTGTTTGGTAAACCGACCCTTTTAAATAACGTTGAAACTTATGCAAATATCCCTCAAATCATTTTGAAGGGCGCAGATTGGTTCTCCGCTATGGGTACGGAAAAATCAAAGGGAACTAAAGTTTTCGCTTTGGGTGGAAAGATCGTAAACACCGGTCTTGTTGAAGTTCCTATGGGAACGACTCTCCGTGAAGTTGTTGAAGATATCGGTGGCGGTATTCCTAACGGCAAGAAATTTAAGGCCGCTCAAACCGGTGGTCCTTCCGGCGGATGTATTCCTACTCAGCATCTTGACGTACCTATCGACTTCGATAACTTGACCGCAATCGGCGCAATGATGGGTTCTGGTGGACTTATCGTTATGGACGAAGATACCTGTATGGTAGATATTGCTAAATTCTTCTTGGAGTTCACCGTTGACGAATCTTGTGGTAAATGTACTCCTTGTCGTATTGGTACTAAGAGACTTCTTGAAATGCTTACCAAAATTACCGAAGGTACTGCAACTCTCGAAGACCTTGATAAGATGGAACAACTTTGTTACTACATAAAAGAAAACGCTCTTTGCGGTCTTGGACAAACTGCTCCAAACCCCGTACTCTCAACCTTACGTTATTTCCGTGACGAGTACGTTGCTCACGTAGTAGAAAAGAGATGTCCCGCGCACGTATGTAAGAAACTTTCTCACTACGTTATTACTAATAAATGTATCGGTTGTTCGCTTTGTTCTAAGAAATGTCCCGTTAACGCAATTAGCGGTGAGATTAAGAAACAATTCACGATTGACCAAGATAAATGTATCAAGTGTGGCGTATGCGCTGACAACTGTAAGTTCAAAGCAATTGTGAAACAATAAGGAGGATAGCATCATGGAAAACGTAAAAATGGTTAATTTAAAAATAAATAATATTCCGGTTACTGTTCCTGCAGGAACGACTATTCTCGACGCAGCAAAGCAAGCAGGTGTTAAAATTCCGACGTTATGTTACCTTCGTGATATCAACGCAATCGGCGCTTGCCGTGTTTGCGTAGTTGAAGTTAAAGGCGCTCGTTCTTTGGTTGCATCATGTGTTTATCCCGTTAACGAAGGTATGGAAGTATTTACTTCTACACCCAAGGTAATAAAGAGCAGAAAAACTACGGTTGAACTTATTTTGTCCGATCACAAGAAGGAATGTTTGTCTTGTGTTAGAAGCGGAAACTGTGAACTTCAAGCGCTTGCTCACGAATTAAACTGTGATGAACATAGTTTCAAGGGCGAAATTTCAAGTTATCCTATTGACGACTCAACGCCTTATATCGTGCGTGATAACACCAAATGCGTACTTTGTAGAAGATGCGTTGCCGCTTGTAAAAACGTTCAGTCCGTATCCGTAATCGGCGCAAACGCGCGTGGATTTGATACTCATATCGCTTGTGCTTTTGAGCAAGATTTAGCAAACGTTGCTTGTGTTGGTTGTGGACAATGTATTGCAGTATGTCCGACCGGCGCGCTTCGTGAAAGAGATGAAATCGACGACGTTATCGCAGCGCTTTCCGATCCCGAGAAGTACGTTATCGTTGGTACTGCGCCTTCTATTAGAGTAGGACTCGGCGAAGAATTCGGCAATCCTATCGGAACTAACGTTGAAGGCAAAATGGTAGCAGCGTTGAGAAGATTAGGATTTAAGAACGTGTTTGACGTTGACTTTACCGCTGACCTTACCATTATGGAAGAAGGAACGGAGTTCTTAAGCAGACTCAAAAACGGTGGAGCACTTCCTATGATAACCAGTTGTTCACCTGCATGGATTAAATTCTGTGAACACAATTATCCCGAATTGTTACCGCATTTGTCAACTTGTAAGTCACCGCAACAAATGTTCGGCGCAGTAGCAAAAACTTATTACGCTGAAAAACTCGGCATTGATCCGAAGAATATGTACGTTGTATCTATCATGCCTTGTACTGCAAAGAAATTTGAAAAAGGCAGAGCAGATCAATGCGCAGCAGGAAAGGGTATTCCTGATATCGACTCCGTTTTGACTACTCGTGAACTTGCAAGACTTATCAAACGTCAAGGTATTTTGTTTAACGAACTTCCTGACGAAGAATTCGACGCACCGTTTGGTATCGCATCCGGCGCAGGACTTTTGTTTGGCGCAACGGGTGGCGTTATGGAAGCAGCGCTCAGAACGGTTGCTGAAATCGTTACTGGAAAACCCCTTGCTAAACTTGATTTCGAAGCAGTTCGCGGACTTGACGGAATTAAAGAAGCAAAATACGACTTGAACGGTACTGAAGTTAAAGTAGCCGTTGCAAGCGGTCTTGGTAACGCGCGCAAACTTATGGAACTTATTAAGGCAGGTAAAGCAGATTATCACTTTATCGAAATTATGAGTTGTCCGGGCGGTTGCGTAAACGGTGGTGGACAACCCATCCAAGAGTCTTACGTTCGCAACAACGTTAACGTACCTAAAGAACGTGCGAAAGCAATTTACGATGCAGATAAAGATATGAATCTCCGTAAATCACACGAAAATCCCGCTATTCAAGAAATCTACAAAGAATACTTTGGAGAACCTAATAGCCATAAAGCGCACGATATTCTCCACACCTCTTACGTTCAACGTAAAAAGTACTAAAAAAGAAAGGACCTGTTCGCAGGTCCTTTTAAATTTTCAAAACAAAAAACTCGGGTTTTCTCGAGTTTTTTTACTTTAAAAACAAAGAAATCAACCTTATTTCTTGACTTATTTGACGTAATAAAGTATTATAGATTATGAGGTGTAAAATTGATTATTTTAGGTATAGATCCAGGATACGCAATAGTGGGATATGGAGTCGTTGAAATGAAAAATGGAAATTTTACCGCTCTTGACTACGGTGTTATTACCACACCGCAGTACGAGTCAATTTCCGTTCGACTTTCTATGATAGCCGTAAAACTGAAAGATATTCTTCAAAAATACAATCCGGACGCGGTTGCTATTGAAGAGTTGTTTTTTAGCGCGAATAGAAAAACGGGTATCATGGTAGCCGAAGCGCGTGGAGTTATATTGTTAACTTGCGCGGCGGAGTGCGGTAATCTTTTTGAATATACGCCTATGCAAATCAAACAAGCAATGACGGGTTACGGTGGAGCGGACAAGCAACAAATACAACAAATGGTTAAACTTTTGTTAAGACTTAAGTCTATTCCCAAGCCTGACGACGCGGCTGACGCGTTAGCAGTTGCTTTGTGTCACGGTCAATCGGCAAATTTTGCGGATAAATTTAGAATTTGAGGTAATTATGTATTCTTTTATAACGGGAAATATAGTTTCAGAAAATGTAAACGAAATAGTTTTGGAAAATAACGGAATCGGTTATTTGATTTACGTGTCGTCCACCGCTATTATAAAATTAAAACAACTTTCTCAACCTGTAAAAGTTTATACTTATTTGCAGGTAAAAGAAGACGAAATGAGTTTATTTGGCTTTTATGCAGAAGAAGAAAGGGATATGTTTTTAAAACTTATCAGCGTATCGGGCGTAGGAGCAAAAACCGCAATACAAATTTTGTCGGGAGCGTCAGTTGCTGACTTAACCGTGTCCATTGCATCCTGCGACGCTTCAAGATTTTCTAAAATCAAAGGTGTTGGCAAAAAGACGGCGGAAAGAATAGTTTTGGAATTAAAAGACAAAGTATCCACACTTCCTTTCCTTGGCGACTCGACAGTACAAGTTTCGGCGTTTACGTCAACCGCTGAACAAGAGGCGGAGTCGGCGTTGGTTGCTTTGGGCTTCACCAAAAGCGAGGCTCATAGAGCGGTTAGCGCGGTAGGTCATAGAGATAAAGCGGAAGATATTATAAAAGAAGCGTTAATAAAGTTAAGTAGGTAATTATGGAAGAAGAAAGATTAGTTACAAGTACTAAAACTGAAGAAGAATTTGACGTTGAAAACGTATTAAGACCTAAGGTAATGGCAGACTATATCGGTCAAGAAAAGATTAAGAAAAATCTTGACGTTTATATAACTGCAGCAAGGACTCGTGGAGAAGCGCTTGACCACGTTTTGTTATACGGCCCACCGGGATTAGGTAAAACCACGCTTGCTCACATCATTGCAAGTGAAATGGGCGCGTCAATAAGGGCTACGAGTGGACCTGCTATTGAAAGAGCGGGCGACCTTGCGGCAATTTTAACGAACCTTGGCGAAAACGACGTTTTGTTTATCGACGAAATACATAGATTAAATAAGGTTATAGAAGAAATACTTTATCCTGCGATGGAAGACTATGCCCTTGATATTATATTAGGGCAAGGCCCATCCGCAAGAACTGTTCGTATTCCGCTTAAAAAATTCACCTTGGTTGGAGCAACTACGAAGTCGGGAAATATTTCTTCCCCATTAAGAGATAGATTTGGCGTTATATGTAGATTAGAATTGTATTCGTCCGAAGAATTGACTGGAATTGTTTCTCGTTCGGCTAAAATGCTTGGCATAGATATAGAAGAAAAGGGCGCGAAAGAAATTGCAAGAAGAAGCCGTGGAACACCGCGTATTGCAAATAGACTTTTAAAAAGAATAAGAGATTTCGCTCAAGTACAAGGAAAATCTATCATAACCAAAGATATTGCGTCAATGGCTCTTGAAGCGATGGAAATTGACGACCTTGGATTAGATTTCGTTGATAGAAGAATACTTGAGTCTATTATAAACATTTTTGGTGGAGGACCTGTTGGTTTGGACACTTTAGCCGCATCAACCGCAGAAGACGCTAACACCATAGAAGACGTTTACGAGCCGTACTTACTTCAATTAGGTTTTATTAAACGCACGACGAGGGGTAGAGTTTGCTTACCCGCAGCCTACGAACACTTGGGAATACCCGTTCCCGACGGAATTAAAGACAAATGATAAAAAGATCGGATTTTAATTACTATTTACCTGAAGAACTTATTGCGCAAGCGCCTATTGAGCCGAGAGATTCGTCAAGAATGCTTGTGTTTGACAAAAAAAGCGGTGAGCGTGCTGACCGCTATTTTTACGATTTACCCGAATTTTTAAAACCCGGTGTCGTAGTCGTTGTAAACAACACGAGAGTTATCCCTGCAAGACTAATAGGGCGTAAACCGACGGGCGCAGTTTGTGAAGTTTTATTGCTTAAAAGATTAGATTACGTTACTTGGGAGTGTATCGTAAAGCCCGGAAAAAGATTGCAAGAGGGTAGTACGATAATTTTTAGCGATAAATTAAAGGGTGTTATAGCCGAAAGACTTCCCGACGGTGGCCGTCATATAAAATTTGAGTTTGACGGTGTGTTTGAAGACGTTTTAAACGAACTTGGAGAAGTACCCCTTCCGCCTTATATTAAAGAAAAACTTCAAAACGCGGAAAGATATCAAACGGTATATAGTAAAATAGAAGGCTCAGCCGCAGCCCCGACTGCAGGTTTGCATTTTACTCCCGAAATTATAGAAAAACTCAAAGCAAACGGCGTTATTTTCACTAACGTTTTGTTACACGTTGGTTTATCCACGTTTAGACCTGTAAAAGAAGACGACGTTACTAATCACAAAATGCATTTTGAGTATTATGCGGTAACCAAAGAGGCTGCAGACATTATAAACTCGGCAAAATCCGAGGGGCGACGCGTTATAGCGGTAGGTACGACGGTTGTTAGAGTTTTGGAGAGCGTAGCGGACGACAAAGGTTTCCTTCGCGAGTGTGACGGGGAAACGGATATATTTATTTATCCGCCTTATACGCCCAAAGCCGTTGACTGTTTATTGACGAATTTCCATTTGCCTGAATCTACTTTAATTATGTTGGTTTCGGCATTTATAGGTCGTGAAAAGACTTTGGAATTATATAATCACGCTGTAAAAGAAAGATATAGATTTTTCAGTTTTGGTGACTGTATGTTTTTACAAAATTTTAGCAAAAAAGGAGAAAAAGAGTGAGTTTTACGTACGAAGTAGTTAAAGTTTGCAAACAAAGTGGCGCAAGAATAGGTAGATATACAACTCCTCACGGTGTTATAGAAACTCCCGTATTTATGCCGGTTGGAACGCAAGCGACCGTCAAATCTTTATCTCCGCGAGAAATAAAAGAAACGGGCGCAAGTATTATTTTGTCAAATACTTATCACTTATATATGCGTCCAGGTCACGAACTCGTTAAAAAAGCGGGCGGACTCCACAAATTTATGGCGTGGGACGGACCGATTTTGACGGATAGTGGCGGTTTTCAAGTGTTTTCACTTGCAAAACTTAGAAACGTTGACGACAACGGTGTAGAGTTTAACTCTCATATTGACGGTCACCGTGAATATTTTACACCCGAAAAGGCAATACAAATTGAACACGCGTTAGGCGCAGATATCATAATGGCGTTTGACGAGTG